>CAYYTN010000073.1:2801-10470 GCA_964474495.1 uncultured Chloroflexota bacterium | reverse complement strand
TCCGGCCGGCCCGGGCAGGTTCTCCCCGTCGAAGGGTTCGGCGGGATCGGCGCCGTCGGAATGGTCGCGGAGCAGGTCTATCAGCGTGGCCGGGGTGATCCGGCCGGACCGTTGCTGCAGCGCGGTTGACGAACGCGCGTACCGGGCATGCGCCTGCATCGCGCCGCGTTCCGGATCGGCGAAGCTCGCCGCGAAATCGAGCTTCCCCGCGTCCGCCGGCGACCAGCCGTGGCGTTGCGCGGTTGCCGGGGCAGTCGACGCGAGCGAATCCCAGCCGGCGCCGATCGAATAGACGTTGCTGATCGAGCGGGTCCCCGAAACCCGCTCGACCGCCCATTCGTGGCCGGCGGCTTCGATGACGTAGGCCTCGCGGGGATCGGCGACGATGTAGCTGTTGTCGTAGGTCCCGGGGCCGCCGCCATTGTCGAAGCGGCCCTGGCCGGCGCGCTCGACGGCGGCGGTCATGGCCGCGACGGCTTCCCCGGCGGTGCGGCCGCGCTCGAGCCCGATGCGCAGTATTTCCATGCCGATCAGCTTCGGTTTGGCATACTCGAAATGCGAGCCAACGGCCTCGTTGCCGATGACCACCTGGTGCTCGTTGAAGCCGTGCTCGTAGCCGTGGCACCAGTGCGGGCGCGAGCCGACGTGGGCGGAGGTTTCGGCGGCCTGGGGGATGCTGACGTACTGGAATTGGGCGTCTGCGCCCGGTGCGTAGGTGCGCGCCGGAACCTGTACCAACGGCTGGCACTCGCCGGGGGGGCGGTCGCTGTTCTTGGCGAAGATCGTCTGGCTGCCGGTGGTGGCAACGTCGAGCGCGACCATCGTGTCACACATGTATCCGGGCTCCCTTCAGGACGATGCCCCGCCTTCGATTGGGTCGCCGGGCACGATGGTGGCCTTGACGCATTCCATGGCGGTCGCGCTGGCGATGGCGGCGGCCACGCCCGCCTCGGTGAGCGGGAAGGTCTTCTGCATGCGGGTCCAGTCGTAGTCGTGCTGGATGGCGTGCAGGTTGCGCAGGGCCTGGTCGATTTCGTCGGGGGTGAAGGCCCAGCTGCCCAGTATCTGGACCTCTTTGACGCACATGCGGTGCCAGTTGGAGTCGATGCCGCCGGCGTTGGTGAACTGGCCCATCTCGACGTAGGTGCCGCCGTCGCGCAGCATCTCGACTCCCTCGGGTCCGACGGCCGGGACCCCGGCGCAGTCCAGGACCAGGTCGGCGCCGAAGCCGCCGGCGGCGTCGCGGACGGCGGCGATGCGGTCCGCGGGCGATTTGAACTCGTCGATTGAGACGGTGGCGTCGGCGCCGAATTCGCGGCAGAGCGCCAGGCGCGGTTCTTCGGGCGCGCCGACCACGACGACCTTGCCGGCGCCGCGCTGCCGGGCGGCGATGAGCGCCAGCATGCCGATCGGACCCGACCCCTGAATCACGACGCTGTCGCCGGGTTTGAATCCTTCGAGCCCCAGCGCGGTCGCTCGATTGAAGGCCCGGGTGACGGAGCCGTAGGGCTCGACCAGCGAGCCGACCATCGACGACATGTCGTCGGGGAGGCGGTAGATCTTGGTGGCGGGCCGGTTTTGCAGGTCCACGTAGACCATCTCGGCCCAGCCGCCCCAGAGGTGCGGCGGCTCTTCGAAGCCGATCTTGCGGCCGTAGTAGGTGGGGTTGAGGCAGCGGTTGGCGCGGTTGGGGTAGTGGATGCAGTAGTCGCACTCGCCGCAGGCCATCAGCGGCGGCATCATCACCCGGTCGCCGGCGCGCAGCGGCCGTCCCATGTAGTCGGTTTCCAGCCCGGGGCCGATCTCTTCGATGACGCCGGCCAGTTCGTGACCCAGCGTAAACGGCCAGGGCAGTTCGTCGGGCCAGTGGCCCTGCAGGATGTGCAGGTCGGTGCCGCAGACGCCGCAGGCTTCGATGCGGATCAGGGCAGCCTGGTCGGGAACGGCGGGGCGGGGCACGGTTTGCCGGACCGGCGCGGCGCCGGGTCCGGCGAAGGTCATTACGCCGATTTGCGGGCCTTCGCCGCTCATTGCTCTACCTCCAGGCCTCTTTCGGCCAGCGCGGGCAGATCGATCCGCTAGACGTCGTCGGGCAGGTCGTCGGCGTCCAGGTCGTCGTCGATGTCCGGGGCGATGTCGGCCCCGATATCGCCGCCGGCGCGGCCCGGGCCGCCGGCGGGAAAGGTGGAGGGTTCTTCGTCGTCGGCATCAACCGATTGCAGGGGAACGTGCCCGTCGGTGATGTCGAAGAATCCCGGGTCGTCATCACTCGAGGTAGGCCCGCCGCCGGTCGGGTGGGCCTCCGCGGCCGTCGCCGAGTCGGCGGTGGCGATCATCCCGTCGTCCGGTGGATTCCCACCCGGGCCGTGCACAGTCTGGGGCCCGTCGATAACAATGCCCGCCTCATCGCCGCCGGATTGCGCCGAATCGCCGGTCCGGGCGGAGTCGGCGGTGGCGATCATCTGGTCGTCCGACGGTTCGGTGTGCAAGACGGGGATGTCGGCGTCGGTGATGTCGAAGAAGCCCGGGTCGTCGTCGCCGCGAACCGGGTCACCGCCGCCACCGGCCGCCGCCCCGGGTTGGTCCGGACGCGGTCCCCCGGCTCCGGCGCCGCCGCCGGGTCCCGGCGCGGCCGAGTCCTCGCGCCCCGATTGGGTGACCGAATCCTCACGCCCTCTTTGGGTCACGGAATCGTCCGGTCCGGATCGGCCTGCTCTTCCCCTGTCAGCCATTTCGCTTCTCCCCTACCGATTATTCCCGGCGGCATTGCTGCGGCATCGGGAGTTGGTCGCCATCGCCCGATCGTCTGGCGATCCCTACTGTAGGCCATTCGGCGGTCACCGCGAATCCTCGGCTACGGGAAAAGGGCGTGCGGCCCGGCCCCGGAGGTCAGGTTGACGAGGGCCAATGGGTAGCAACCTCACATAGATATCGCCGGCGGACCCGTACCGTAGCTGAACCAATTCAGACCGCCAACGAGTGTTCGTGGCGCGCCCAGGAGGCCTTGTCATGGCTCAAATCAGTACCGAAATCCGGATCGACGCAGCTCCCGAGAAGGTGTGGGAGGTGCTGGCGGATGTCGGCGCCGTCAGCGCCTTCAGCCCGAATGTGGAGACGTCCCACTCGACCACCCCGGAGACCGGCGGGATCGGCGCCGGGCGCCACTGCACGTTCCACGGCGGCGGCGAGGTGAGCGAGGTGGTGGTTGACTGGATCGAAGGCGAAAAGGTGGGACTGGAGATCCTGGGCGGTTTCGGTCCGGCGGGCGTGGTGATTGGCTCGTTTGCCATCCGCCCGGATGGCGATGGCACGATCGCGACGATCGAGATCAACTACGAAATGAAGTTTGGGCTGCTGGGCAAGTTGATGGACGTGGTGATGGCGCGAAGGCAGTTCTTGAAGCTAGGCGGACAGGTGCTGGAGGGGCTGAAACACCACGTCGAGACCGGCGACACCATCGCCGATGATGTCCCGGCGCGGGTGCTGGTGGGCGCGGCCACCTAGCCCGCGGGCGGCCTCGAACAGGGCCAAAACTCTTCGGGCCGGGCGGCGGCATTCGACTGACCGCGGCGGCGGCTAGACTGCACACCCAACGAAATTGAGCGGAGGGTGGCTATGCGGTTGGAGTCGAAGCGAGCGGTGGTGACGGGCGGCGCCTCGGGGATCGGCCGGGCGATCGGACAGGTGTTCGCCGGCGAGGGCGCGCGGGTGGCGATCGCCGATATCGACGAAGCGGGCGGCAACGCGACGGCGGAATCGATTAGCGGCGATGGCGGCGAGGCATTCTTCATTTCCACCGACGTGTCCTCGGCGAGCAGCGTGGAGCACCTGATTCAAGAATCCGTGGACCGCATGGGTGGGATCGACATCCTGGTCAACGATGCGGCGGCCTTCGTCTTCGGCGGCGTCGAGGAGGTCACCCAGGACGATTGGGGCAAGGTTTTCGGGGTGAATGTCATCGGCACCGCCAACACGGTCCGCTGCGCGATGCCCTATCTGAAGGAATCCGCCGGCGCGGCGATCGTGAACATCGCCTCCATCAGCAGCTTCATCGCGCAGGCGGCGTTTCTTCCGTACAACGCCTCCAAAGGCGCGTTGCTGCAACTGACCCGCTGCCTGGCGCTGGACCTGGCCGAGCACGACATCCGGGTGAACTGCGTGTGCCCGGGTTCCATCCACACGCCGGCGACCGAGCGGCACATCGCCCACGAGGGCGCCGACCGCGAAGAGTTCTTGCAGGCGGCTGCTGACAGCAGCTTCTTGAAGCGGAACGGCACGCCGGAGGAGGTGGCCTACGCCGCCCTCTTCCTGGCCTCGGCGGAGGCATCCTTCATCACCGGAGCGCAACTGGTGGTGGATGGCGGGGCGACGGTATGACGGGGACGGTTGGCGACGGGGAGTTCCGGTTCGTCGACGCGCACGTCCACTTCTACGACATGGGGCATCCCACACTCCGCTACGAGCACTGGCTGCCGGATCGCGACCACCCCTTCCTGGGCGCGCAGACCCGGAAGCTGGGCTCGCGCAACTACCTGGCGGAGGACTTTTTGGCTGACGCCACGCCCCACGGCATGGTGAAGGCGATCCACGTGCAGGCGGCGATCGGGTCGGAGGATCCGGTGGACGAGACCGCCTGGCTGCAGGAGGCGTTTGGCCGGACCGGCGTGCCGCAGGCGATCGTGGGCTATGTGGACCTGCGCGCGCCCGACGCCGAAGTGCAGATCGAGCGCCACCTGGCGCAGGGCAACTTCAAGGGCATCCGCGATTTCTCGCACGGTGACTACCTGGTCAGCGACGAGTTCCGCCGCGGGTTCGCGCTGCTGGAGAAGTATGGCCTGGTCGCCAGCATCGCTGCGCAATGGCCGGACATGGAGAAACTGGCCGGCCTGGCGCGGGCCTTCCCGGGTACGACCATCGTGCTCGATCATTGCGGGTTTCCCGCGGAGCGGACCCCGGAGTATTTCGAGAACTGGCGCAAGGGGATCGCGACAGCGGCCGGCGCGGAGAACATCGTCATCAAGGTGTCCGGCCTGGGCATGGGCGATAACGACTGGACCGTGGAGTCGATTCGGCCGTTCGTCGAGACCTGCATCGAGCGGTTCGGCGTCGGGCGGGCGCTGTTCGCGACCAATTGGCCGGTGGATAGCCTCTGGAGCAGCTACGGCGCGGTGGTGGACGCCTATCGCGAGATTACGGCCGGCTACAGCGCTGACGAGCGGGAGGCGCTGTTCGCCGGCAACACCGAGCGCATTTACGGTATCTGACCCGCCCCTGCGCAAGGGACTACCATCGAGTCCACGAGACCGTCCGCGCGAAGCTCTGAAATGAGGACTTGAATGGACAAGCCAGGCGCCGCGATCTGGGGAGCCGGCAACGTCTCGACGGAGCATCTTCGGGCCTATGTGAACAATCCGGACTGCGAGGTGCGGGCGATCGGCAGCCGCAGCGCCCGGTCGGCCGAAGCTAAGCGGGATATGTTCGACTTGGATTGCCCGATCTACACCGACTATGAGGCCTTCCTGGCCGATCCCGACATCGCCATGTTTTCGATCTGCACCCCGCCCGACAACCATGCCCGGGAGACCATCCGGGGCGCGGAAGCCGGCAAGCACATGCTTGTCGAGAAGCCGGTCGCCACGAGTTTCGACGAGCTTCACGCGATGGCCGGCGCGGTGTCCCGGGCCGGTGTGAAGACGGTGGTCAGCTTCGTGCTGCGGTGGAACGAGATGGTGGCCAACGCGAAATCGTTGATCGCAGCGGGCGCCCTCGGGGAGGTCTTCTACGTGCAGACCGACTACTGGCACTCGGCGACGTTCGGGGGCAATCGCCGCGGCTGGCGATCGCCGCACGCGGCGCTGCTGATGGGCGGGTGCCACGCCGTCGACCTGGCGCGCTACCTGATGGACGCCGACGCCACCGCGGTGACCGCCCTGGGCTTCAATGTCGATCCGGAAAACCCGAGCCCGGCGAATACGGCGGCCCTGATTGAATTTGGGAACGGTCGGGTGGGGAAGGTCTCGGCCATCACCGAGGCTGGAATGCCGTACGTCTTCAATATCGAAGTGCTGGGTACGGAAGGCGCCTTCCGCAACGGCCAGCTGTACTCAGCGCTGCTCCCCGGGCAGAACGATTGGGCCGACGTGCCCTCCATCGGGCCGGTGAGCGGCGATGTGGCGCATCATCCGTTTCAGGGGCAGATCGACCACTTCGTCGATTGCGTCGTCAACGACCGGGACTCGCACGTGGATCTCGCCGACGCGGTGAATACTCACGAGGTGTGCCTGGCCGCCGGGGTGTCGATCGAGCGCGGCAGCGAAAAGATTGGGCTCCCTTTCCGGGGGTAACCCGGCCGCGCCGGGGACCCGGTGGGCGCCGCGGCGGGAGCCGGTAGACTTTCGCTTCGCGGTGAATATGTGCCGCCGCGGAGGAGTGAGGTTCAGTGGAACGCGCGTTTTTCTTGATGGAACTGAATCCCGGCTTTGAGGATGAGTACGATCGCGTCCACGAGGCGGTTTGGCCCTCGGCCCTGGAGGCGATTCGGGAGTCGGGGATCAAGACCTACAGCATTTTTCGCGACGGCACGACGCTGCACTTCTACGTTGAAAGCGAGGACTTTCAGAAGTCGATGGAGTACCTGGGCAAGGACCCGGAGCACAGCCGCTGGAACCAGACGCACCGGCATTTCTTCGCGTCGACGATGGGCCCCACCAGCGGCGAGGCGGCGTTCGCGGTGTTTCCGGAGGTGTTTCGCTTCGTGGCCCCGGCCGACGGAGACGGTGACTGAGCGGGGGCGATGCTGGACCGGCGCCCCCGCGGCGACTGGCTCCTGGTAGGGAGGGACGATGCAGGAATTCGGACGGATCGGCTGGCTGCTGGTGGCGCTGGCGCTCATCACCAACGCCTTCATCGTCGCGCTGTGGTGGCGGTTTGAGTTGCCGGTTGGGATAGTGCCGCCGCTGATGTTCATCCCCTGGATCTCGCTGGCCGTGCGCCGGCGGGAGCCGGCCCCTCGCGGGGAGAGCCGGAATCTGGCCGTAGGCGTTGGACTGGCGGCGGTGCTGATGGGGGTGGTGCTGGGGGTGCTGCTCGTCGCATTCCCATAGATCGAGCCGCGCGCCGGTAGCTCCCGCGCCGCGCCTACTCGACCGGCGGCACCCACTTGTTGAATAGCGCGGCGTAGTCCTCGCGGACCGGGCTGAAGACGTCGAGCATCACCGCCGGCCCGCCGACGGTCAGCGAGCCGTGGGTCACGCCGCCGGGGATGATGAACATGTCGCCGGGCTCCATGAGTCGAGTCTCGCCGTCAATGGTCATCTGGACCTTTCCGGAGACGATTATCGCGGCCTGCTCGTGGGGATGGGCGTGCTCAGGAATCAGGCAGTCGGCCTCCATCTCTACGTAGGAGAGCATGACGTTCTTGCCGAAGGGCGCGCGGATGCGCGCGCCGGGCGCGATCTCGACCGATTCAAAATCGTCCAGCTTGATGAACGGCATGGTTGCCTCGCTTTCTCCGGCGGCTACGGGACCACCGATTCAGGATGGGCCGCGGCCCCTCGCCGGCGCATCGCGGCGCGGACGCGGCGGCGCTCCGCGTGGCGATACTCGGTATCGCGGGAACGGCGTGGGCGTAGGAGGCGGTGCGCGCTTCCCGGCGGGAACGGTCGTAGCC
>CAYYTN010000073.1:0-2791 GCA_964474495.1 uncultured Chloroflexota bacterium | reverse complement strand
ACCGACCGAGGACGAAGTGCGGCTGCGGGCAGCCGCAGGTCTGCTTGCCGGGGGGCGGTCCGGGACGGGCCATAGCTCCTCGCGTTGGCGTCGATTGGCCACCGGTGTGACAGTCACCGGTAGAGGGAATGTATCGCGATTGCCCGGCAGGCGCAACAATTAACTTGACAGTCACGAAATGCTGGCGCATAATTCCGTGACAGTCACTCAGCAGCCAATGGAGGTAGCGAAAATGGCCAGCAATTCAAGATCCGAGTGGAAGTGGACCGTTGTGGACGATCGGGGCGACCGGGACGCCCTGCAGGATGAGAGGCGTTCTGGAGAAGTGCGCGTGTTGGGATACGCGATCGGCGTCCACGGCGCGGCGGTCGTGTTTGACGACGAGGGGACCGCCATCAGCGTTGCGCTGACCTAGGCGCGCTCGGCGGCGGCCGGCCGGGACTCGGATCGACGGGTCCAGCCGGCCGCTCCCACAATCTCCGCCGCCCGCGGGGAACTTCTGCGTGGCCTCAGTCTGCGGTTAGGACCTGCGGGCCATCGTGGGTGATGGCGATGGTGTGCTCGGAGTGGGCGGTGACGGCGCGATCGACCATGCGGACGGTCCAGCCGTCGGGGTCAAGCGAAATCGGCGCCGCGCCGGTGGTGACGATTGGCTCGACGGCGAGCACCATCCCCGGGATCAACTCGAGCCCCTGGCCGCGCTCCCCGTAGTTGGGGACCTGCGGCTCTTCCCAGAGCGAGCGCCCGATGCCGTGGCCGCCGAGTTCGGGGATCACCGCGAAACCCGCGGCGACCACGCGTTCCTGGATGACGGCGCCGACGTCGCCGAGTCGATTGCCGGGTTGCATGGCGGCGACGGCGGCGTCGAGCGCCCCCTGCGTGGCCCCGAGCAGCCGGGCCACCCGCAGGTCGGTGGTCCCGACGGCCACGGTGACGGCCGAATCGCTGTGCCAGCCGTCCAGCAACACCCCGCAGTCGATGGTTATGACATCGCCGTCGGCGAGCACCCGCGGGCCCGGAATGCCGTGAATCACGACGTCGTTCACCGAGGCGCAGACGCTGCCCGGGAAGGGCGTTAGGCCGGGCTCGGGGGCGTAGCCGAGGAAGGACGGTTGCCCGCCGGCGGCGGTGATGGATGCGTGGGCGAGGGTGTCCAGTTCGGCGGTGCTCACTCCGGGCGCGATGGCTGCGGCGACGTCCCGCAGCACCCGCGCCAGCACCCGTCCGGAGGTGCGCATCAGATCGATTTCGGCCGGGGTCTTCAGTTGCAGGTCCACGTCGGGGCGGCCCTCAGTCGGCAGACGAAGGGTAGGCGTTGTCGGAATCGAGCACCTGGATCACTTCAAAGACTCCGCCTTCGGGATCGTGACCGTAGAAGACACTTTTGGCGCCGTTGGGTGCCAGCAGCGGTTCACTGAAGGGCTTGCCGCCGGCTTCCACCACGGCGGCGTGGGTGGCCGCCGCGTCATCGACCTCGAACATCACGTGATTGGCGTTGGGCCGGTTTGACGCCTGCTCCGCGGACGCGGCCGGGTGGCTGTGGTACTTGAGGAGTTCCAGCACGTGCGGCTGTTCGTCGGATCCGACGATGGCGACTTCCATGTCGACGCCGGGGATGCCGGTCACCCCGCTGGGAAACTCCCCGGAGCGGCGGAAGCGGTGCCGTAGTTGCAGCCCGAACGCGGCTTCCAGGAACTCCACCATCGCATCGACATCATCCACCACGATTCCAACGTGGCCGACCCTGGCTACCATCCGACGATTCCCTCCTTTGCCGGCCAGGCCGTTGCCCGGCTTCCGGATCGTGCCCCGGCGGCTGTCTCCGGCAATCAGTCCTGTTTCTTGAAGGCGTTTTGCAGGGCGTGCAGCAGGTGTTCTTCTTCGTAGGGCTTGGTGAGGAAGTAGTCGGCGCCGTTCTGCAGCGCCTGCCGGCCGGTGGTGGCCTCGACCACTTCGTGATGCTGTTCGCGCTGGAGGATGCGCACGGCTCGTGAACGCACGAAACTGGCGTCATCGACAACCAGGATCTTCATCCAACCTTCTCCTCGCTGATCGCCCGGTAGGTTGTTCGGGAGTCTACCCCGTCCGCGGCCGGTGCGGCGGGAATCAGACGGCCTCGCCGGCCCGGCCGGGATCGGGCAGAAACACCCGGAAGGTCGACCCTTCGCCCGGGGTCGAATCGACTTCGATCCACCCATCGTGGCGGTCCACGATTCGCCTGCAAATGGCGAGCCCCCTGCCGGCGCCGGGAAACTCGCCGACCCCGTGCAGGCGCCGAAAGACATCGGAGATGCGCTCCCGGTGGCGCTCTTCGATGCCGACTCCGTTGTCGGCGACATCGATCCAGCGGCCGCCGTTGCCGCGGCGTCCGATCGCGGATCCACGTCCCGGTAGTTGGCGGCCCCAGTCAGGTTCCATCGGCACGGGCCCGGGTCGGCCGCCAGGCCTTCTTCGTTGTTGCGGCCGAGGACTGGGGCCGCCCCGGGTCTCGTCGCTGGCTTCTTCATCAACCGCGGCGGGCACCGTGGTTGGCCTCACCAGGGTCCCACTGACCGCGGATTCGGACGGTGGCGCCGTAGGGGAGAGCATCCGCGTCGTCGCTGGTCGAGCGATGGCATCTCGGTGAAAGCGATCCGTCGGTTGCTTGGTCAGGCTGGGGCGACGTTTCCCGCTGTCCGGCGGCAGAGAGTGGCTGCCGGGGCTTTGCTGGGCGGTCCGGACGCTAATGAAATTAACAGAAGGTATAACAGGGATAGAAGGATCCAGATCGATTGACTAGATAGAGCGAGAA
>CAYYTN010000072.1:2696-10480 GCA_964474495.1 uncultured Chloroflexota bacterium | reverse complement strand
GAACATCCCGTAGGCCAGGTCCCCCCGTCGCGGCCCGGTCGGCGCCTCGGCGTCGTACTCCAGCACCGGCATCATGTCGGTCTGCAGGTAGGTCACCTGGTCCAACTCCGGCAGCCCCACCAGGTTCGGCAGGTAGTAACCGAAGAAGGCGTCGGCCTCCTCATACTTCTGCCGCGTCGTCGCCACTTCGCCGCTGGCGCCGCGGTCAAAATGCCTCAGCAGCACGCTGCTGCGCGGCTGCAGGCGCTTCGGGTCGGGCTTCGCCAGTTCCAGCTTCAGCAGGAACTCGCTGATCCCCTCCGAATAGAGCGGAATCGAGGTAATCAGCGTCACCGTGATCAACAGCCCCAGCGCCGTACTCAGCACCAGCACCCCGTTGTTCACGAGGCGTTTGCCCACGAACGACAGCAGCGCGTAGATCACGGTGAAACCATCACCCGGCCGGTCCGTCCGGGCGCCTCGTCCGTCCGCCCGCCATTAGGGCGAAGCGAAGATCTGCTGCCCTTCTTCAAGGCCATCCAGTATCTCAATCTCGGTATCACTCTGAATGCCCACCGTCACCGGCAGACTCCGCCGCTGGCCGTCGATAATCGTCTCTACGAAGTCGCGGTTATTCACGGTCCGCACCGCCGTCAGCGGAACCTTCAGCACCCCTTCCTTCACCTGCACCACGATCTTCAAGCGGGCCAGCATCCCGATGTCCATCCCGGCCCGGTCGAAATCCCCGTCGATGATCGTCTGACCGGTCGTGCTGATGATGTTGCGGGGCAGGGTCGTCACGCGTCCCGTGAAGACCACCCCGGCGAAGGCGTCCATGGTGATCTCCACCGGCTGTCCCACCGAAAGGCTCGGCTGGTCAACCTCCGGCACCACCGCCTCGATAATCAGCTTCGTGGGATTGGCCAGCCCGATGATCTCCTGGTAGGCCGCCACCTGGTCACCGGGCCGCCCGCGCACAAAGGTGACCTCGCCGGCGAACGGCGCGATCACCTGGTTCTCAAAGGTCTGCTCCTGCAGGCGCTCCAGGCTGATCCGCGACTTCTCCAGGCTGTTGCGCAGGATCACCAGGTCGAAATCCTTCGACGATTCTCCGGCTTCATAGCGCGCCAGCGTCTCCTGGGCCGTTTCCAGGTTGCGACGCAAGATCACCAGGTCCAGGTCCGCCGAGGACTGTCCGGACTCGTACTCCGCCAGTCGCTCCACCGCGATATCGCGGTTGCTCACCGCCATGTCCACCGCGCGGGTGGCCGAGTCAATTTCGCTCTGGGTCGGGTTCAGCAGCGCGTCCAGGGTCGTCTGCGCCCGCACCAACCCGGCGCCCGCCGAGGCTGTCGAAGCGCGCGCCCGTTGCACGTCGGTCGTGCCCCGCCCGGCCTCCACCTGGGACAGTTCATACTGCGCCTCGGCCAGGTCTGCGCGGGCGCCCGACAGAGTCGCCTCGGCCGCGGCCAGGCTCGTCCCGTATTCGTTCTGGAACTCCGTCGCCATCCGGTCGATCGCCGCCTGCCGCGTCCCGCCGCCCATCGCCACGTCCAGCGCCTGTTCCGCGCCCAGCAGCGCGCTCCGCGCCGACGCCACGTCGGCCTCCGCCGCCACGATCTCCGCGTCGGTGGCCGGCATCAGCGCGTCGTTGTAGGCCCTTATCGCTTCCTGCCAGGTGATCTCCGCCTTCAGCTTCGACTCGTCCGAGCCGTTGCCGCCGACCGCCGCCTCGTGGTCCAGGCGGGCCTTTTCAAAAGTGTTCTCCGCGTCCAGCCGCTGGGACGCCGTCGGCTTGTTCAGCACGTCCACCAGGTCCGATTCTGACTGGTAGAACGCCGACTGCGCGGTCGCCACGTCGGCCTCCAGGATTTCCATCCGCCGCAGCGCGTCCGCCTGGGCCTCCGCCGATGTTGGCGTGCCCTGGGCCTGCACCGCCGCCAGCGCCTGCTCGGCCGCGTCAACCGCCGCCTGCCGGGTCGCCACGTCCGCCTGCACCCCGGCCAGGCTCTCCGAGCTCGAAGATTCCAGTCGCGCCTGGGTCGTACTCGCGCTCACGTAGCTCGAGTTGGCCGAAGCCACCGAGGCCCGCGCCGAGGCCTGCTGGGCCTCGGTGCCGCCGGCCAGCAGGTTTTCGAGCGCCAGTTCCGCCGTCGCCACTGAATTCTCGGCCTGCAGCACCGCCGACTCGGCATTGGTGTGCCCGGTCGCGCGCGTTTGTTCCTTTGCCGCCACGTTGTTCTCGGCCACCAGCACCGCGGTCCGGGCCGAAGAGCGATCCTGCTCCAGTCCCGCCTCCGCCGAGAACACCCGCAGCTCGGCCGTCTCAAAGTTCTTCTCCGCGTCGGCCACCTGCGACTCCAGGCCGCCGGTTTCCAGCTCCGCCAGCACCTGCCCCACTTCCACCAATTCACCCTGGCGCACCAGCACGTTCTTGATTCGTCCGGGCGCCCGGAAGAACAGGTCCTGCCGCTCCTCCGCCTCCACCCGTCCGGTGACCTTGATCGCCTCTTCCAGTATCCCGAACTCCACCGCCACCATCGGTCGTTGCTGACTCGACCCGGCGGTCAGCAGCGTTGGCGTGGGCGCCACCGATTGAACGAAGAACTCACAACCCGCGAAACTTATCCCCACCACCATGGCGACCAGCGACAGCGCGATTCTGGATTTCAGGGCAAGGCTCCCGGAGAGGTTCTATCCGCCGTGCGATCGACGTTCTCGCGCTCCGGCCGCCGGGCTTCATCGTCGGTGCGATGATCTCCCGGTGCTCTCAGAAAGCCTGAGCGCTCCACAGGGTAAAACCCCGTCGGATGCGACGTTCAACACAACCCGGGATGCTATCGATCCGCTCCTTCACTGTCAACGATATGTTAAGTCTCTGTAACCTGTACGCTGTCCTGCCGGCCCCCATTACAATCGACCCTGTCACCCTGCGCCGCATTCACCGCTAATAGATAAGAAGGCCCGATGCCCTTCTCCCGCCGCCGCCTGCTGGCCGGTTCCCTGGCCGCCGCGGCCGTCCTCGCGGCCTGCGGTGAGCCCGACCTCGTGGAATTGCCCGACGGCTTCGCCGGTGACGCCGACCCCACTCCACCCCCCGCCCTGGCGGTCGACGCCGCGGTCAAACCGGCCGGCAACGTCGCCCTCACCGTCGGCGTCGCCTCCGGCCACGCCAAGCTCGCCGACTTCGAAATCCTCATCCACAGCGCCGTCGCCGACGTCGAAGCCGCGACCCCCGACCTCGACCTCGACGTCATCCAGGTCCGGATGGGCAGCGATCTGTCCGACTTCACCGGGGCGTTCATCAATTCCGTCGAATCGGTCCTCGACCGGGGCCAGACGCTCGACCTCCTCGTCATTCCCGATCGCGCGGCGCTGCTGGCGCTCGCCGCCGCCGAACTCATCGCCGACATCGAGCCCTTCCTCGCCGGCGGCCTGCCGGAGCCCCGTCTCCCTCATCCCCTGGCCCTCCAGGCCACCTCTATCGACGGCAAGCGCTGGGCCAACGCGTGGGGCATCACCCCCCGCGCCCTCTGGTACCAGCCCGAGCTCTTCGACAACGTCGGCCTCGAGCCACCGCCGCCGTCCGGCTGGGACTGGGACCAGTTCCTCGAAGCCGCGCTCAAGCTCACCGTCCCCGCCGTCGCCGACGGCAGCGGCGGCCAGTGGGGCTTCTGGTCCAACGACCTGGTTTCACTCCCGTTCATCTGGCAGAACGGTGGCCGGATCCTTTCCGCCGACGGCACCCACAGCCTTCTCAACCAGCCGGAAGCCATCGGCGCGCTGCGTTTCCTGGCCGATCTCACCCACGTCCACCGCGTCGCCCCATCCCGGGTCGATATCGCCAAGCGCGCCACCGGCAAGGACGGCTTCCGTATCCTGGTCGGCGGGCGCCCGGTTGCCCTCACCCCCGGCGAGGCCGTCCTGCGCGGCGGCTACGCCCTCAGCCAGCTCGGGGTCAAGATCGCCCCGATGATGCACGGCCGCCAATCCGCCAACCGCGGCTCCGTCAACGGCATGCTCGCCATCATGGCCGGCTCCCGCGATCCCGCCGCCGCCTTCTACGCCGCCGGTCTCATCGAAGCCGGCCTCGCCGTCCACTCCCCCTTTCCCGCCCGCGCCGCCTCGGTTGCCGACATCATGGAGCTGTCCCTCGGCCTCTCCGAATACGAAGCCGGCGTCGTCGCCGGCGCCCTGGCCGACTCCCGCGACTTCATCCATCCGCTCTCCAACCAGATCCTGGCCATCGTGGACGGGGATGTCGAAGACCCCCTCATCACCGCCAACGCCGACCCCGAGGCAGTCGGCATCGCCGCCGCCGAAACCATCGACCAGCTCCTCGACGCCTCTTGATTCCGCCCCGATCAGTCAAGAATCTTCCACTCCACTCCCCGGGCGATTGCTAGACTCTCCAACGGCACAACCCATCTAGACGAGAGTCGCCACTTGACCACACTCGCCGACGCCGCGCTCCACGACCAGGTCATGCACGTCAACACCGGGCTACCCGAAAGCGGCCTCTACGGCGCCGCCAAACCCGTCGGCGACGGCTCCCGGGTCCCCTGGCGGCTCTCTCCCGAGCCCATCACCGTCTCGCCTGCCCAGGCCGCGGCCCTGCAGTCGATGGGCCAGCACCTGCTCGAGTTCTACGTCGTCGCCAACCGCCTCTACCTGGCCAGCGCCCGCGGCACCCAGCCCGCCTGGATCGCCGAGCTGCTCGATCGCGGCAAATCCGACCAGGCCCTCGAACTCGCCCGCCTCAACCGACTCAAGTCCCGCCTGCCGGTCGTCATCCGCCCCGACCTTATGGCCGTCGGCGAGGACAGCTTCGTCGCCACCGAACTCGACTCCGTCCCCGGCGGCATCGGCCTGGTCGATGCCCTCACCGTGCGCTACCGCGACATCGGCCACACCGTCCTTGGCAACCAGTGCGGGTTGGTCCCCGAGCTGGCCCGCGCGCTCGTTTCCGAAAGCGGCATCGAAGACCCCTTCGTCGCCGTCGTCGTCTCTGACGAATCCGAGTCCTACCGCGCCGAGATGAACTGGGTCGGCGAGCGCCTCAACCAGTTCGGCGTCCGCGCCGTCACCGTGCATCCGCGCCAGATCGCCGTAGAAGACGAGGCCATCGTCGCCCACCTGGACACCCACGTCGAAAAGGTCGACCTGATCTACCGCTTCTTCGAGTTGCACGACCTGGCCAACGTCCCCAACGTCGACCTCATGTTCCACGCCATGCAGCGCCGGCGCATCGTCATGACCCCGCCGCCGAAGTTCCATCTCGAAGAGAAGCTGATGATGGCCCTCTTCCACCACCCCGAGCTGGCCCCCTATTGGGAAAGAGAACTCTCCCGCGAGGCGCTTCCGGTCCTGCGGCAGGTCATCCCCGCCACCTGGGTCGTCGACCCCACCCCGCTCCCCCCCTTCGCCGCCATCTCGCCGCCCTTCCAATCCGCCGACCGCACCGTGCGGCGCTGGTCCGATCTCTACGACATGACCCAGAAGCAGCGCCGCCTGGTGCTCAAGCCCTCGGGCTTCTCCGAGCTGGCCTGGGGCGCCCGCGGCGTCACCATCGGCCACGACGTTCCGACCGAAGAGTGGAACGCCGCCGTCGACACCGCCCTCGACGGATTCAACGACGGGCCCTACATCGTCCAGCCCTACCACGCCAGCCGGCGCATCCCGGCCCGCTACTACGACTTCGAAGATCAGACCGTCAAAGAGTTCGACGCCCGCGCCCGCTATTCCCCCTACTACTTCGTCCGCGACGGCCGCGCCGAGTTGGCCGGGGTCCTGGCCACCGCCTGTCCGGCCTCCAGCAAGGTCCTCCACGGCATGCCCGACGCGGTGATGGCGCCAGTTCAGGTTGCCACCGGCTAGCTGTCGGTCGACAATCAAGCATGCCGTACCGATCTCCCCGGGAGCCGACTTGAGCCAGATCCCCGAGTGGAAACAACTCATGCGCCGCAGCCTGCGCCGCGGCTCCGACCTGGCCGACCTCACGCCCGAAGAGCAGGCCGACATCGACCGCGTCCGCCGGCTCTATCCCTTCTTTTCCAACGACTACTACACCGGCCTCATCCAGGAGAAGGATGACCCCATCTGGAAACAGGTCATCCCCTCGCCCGAGGAACTTGAGGACCCGGACATTTACGTCAGCGACGCCCTTGAGGAAGACGGCGCCGACTCCCCGGTCAAGCACCTCACCCACCGCTATCCCGACCGCGTCCTCTTCACCGTCACCTACACCTGTGCGATCTACTGCCGCTTCTGCACCCGCAAGCGCAAGGTCGGCAAGAACCCGGTCCCGCCCTGGCATGAGTTGGAAGCCGTCTTCGCCTACCTGCGCGAGCACACCGAGGTCCGCGACGTGCTCCTCTCCGGCGGCGACCCGCTGCTGCTCGGCGACGACCAGCTCGACCGCATCCTCACCGAGCTGCGCGCCATCCCGCACATCAAGATCCTGCGCATCGGCACCAAGCTCCCCAGCGTCCTGCCGCAGCGGATAACCCCCGAGCTGGCCGACATGCTCAAGAAGCACCATCCGCTTTACATAAATACACATTTCAACCACCCCCGCGAACTCACCCCCGAGGCCGCCCGCGCCTGCGCCCTGCTGGCCGACGCCGGTATCCCGCTTGGCTGCCAGACCGTGCTCCTGAAGGGCATCAACGACGACATCGAGACAATGAAGGAACTCATGCTCGGCCTGCTCGACATCCGCGTGAAGCCCTACTACCTCTACCAGGCCGACCTGGTCGCCGGCACCGAGCACTTCCGCGCCGATGTCCAGACCGGCATCGACATCGTCAACGGCCTCCAGGGCCACATTACCGGCTTCGCCGTCCCGACCTACATCATCGACGCCCCCGGCGGTGGCGGGAAGATGGCCGTCGGGCCCAACCGCCTCGTCGAACTCAACGACGACCACGCCGTCCTCCAGAACTACGAGGGCAAGACCTTCAAGTACCCGGCCCACGGCGCCGGCGACGCCGATGTCCCGCAGGGCACCCTCATCCAGGACTACGTCTGACCCACAGGGTCTTTCTCTCGGGTTGAGGCGGTGCCGACTTGCTCGGTTGTCCGGAGCCCGTAACCATTAGGGGCGCCGGACTCCCGAAGGGCACCCTCATGACCGACCCCCTCAACCGCAAAGTCGCCTTCGTCACCGGCGCCGCCTCCGGCATCGGCGCCGCCACCGCCCTCCTCCTCGCCGCCCGCGGCGCCCGCGTCGCCGTCACCGACATCAATCCCGAAGGCGGCCAGTCCACCGTCGCTCAAATCCACGAAGCCGGCGGCGAGGCCATCTTCATCCCCCTCGACGTCACCGACGAAGCCGCCGTCCAATACGCGATCCAACAGACCGTCGACCATTTCGGCGCGCTCGACTGCGCCGTCAACAACGCCGGCACCAACGGCGAACCCGGCCCCGTCGCCGGCTACTCCCGCGCGGCCTGGGACGGCGTCATCGCCGTCAATCTCACCGGCGTCTGGCTCTGCCTGCAGGCCCAGATTCGCCAGATGCTCACCGCCGGCGGCGGCTCGATCGTCAACGTCTCCTCCGGCGCTGGGCTCAGCGGCCATCCGTTCAACGCGCCCTACAGCGCCTCCAAGCACGGCGTCATCGGCCTCACCCGTTCCGCCGCCATCCAGTACGGAACCGATGACATCCGCGTCAACGCCGTCTGCCCCGGCGTCATCGAAACCCCAATGGTCACCTTCACCAAGGCCAACCCCGACCTGGCCGAAGCCCTTCTCAAGCGCCACGCCCTCGGCCGTTTCGGCCAGCCCGAAGAAGTCGCCCACGC
>CAYYTN010000072.1:0-2671 GCA_964474495.1 uncultured Chloroflexota bacterium | reverse complement strand
GGCTTCCTCCTACATCACCGGCATCGCCCTGCCGGTGGATGCGGGTTATCTGGCGTGAGCAAAAGGGATTTAGTGCCAACTCATTCGTAGACGAGGCGGACCCGGTCGGACGTATGGCAGAGCTGGGGATTAGGGAAGAAGGGTTGCCGTGACGATCCCACCGGCGATGATCACGAGCAGCGCCCAAACGGTGGCGACCAAGAAGACGAGCAGCTTCTTGACCCAACGCTCGCCTTCGGCCTCGCCGTCGATGACAAGCCTGCCGGCACTAGCCGGACTAAAGCGGGCAGAGCTGCCGATAGAAACCCAGCCAGATTCCTGCCAAATGCGCTGGACGTGTAGCAGCCAATGGTCGAGGGATCGTGCAAGGGGGGATGGTAGGTGTTGGGCCAGGCTGATCCACTCTTCGGCGTCATACGGGACCAGATAATCGGCGTGCGTGTCGCGGTCGACCCAGCCAAGAGCATCCAAGAGATCGACTTGCCAACGGGCGCGCATGGTTCGGGTGTCCCAATACCGAGCATCGTCACTGATACCGGGGCGGCGTCGCAACTCGTCGAATCGAAGTAGCGCCCGGCGAGCAACACGGTATGTGCCACTGGGGCTCTCAAATGTCTTGTCGTCAACCCAGACCTTGCCGAAGAAGAGGCCGAGTGACAGGAACGTGGCTTTGAGGCGCATTTCACCGCTCCGAACACGATGGACGTGGGAATCGTACTCTACGGATTGGGACCGCTGTCGGGCAGAGCGCAGAAATCGATTAGGGCAATATGGGAGTGCTGAATGTTGCGGAATCCGGAGAGCAATCGAGATGAGGCGACGGATCTGGGTCTTCCCGACATGGCTGTGGCTGATTGTGCTATTGCTCGCGGCAATCCTGGGGCCGCTGATTCCGATACTCGTGATGGCGAGCAAGACGAATGAGGCCGCCTGGGCACTTGTGGCTCAGGTCTTAGGCGGCGTAGGGGCACTGTTTGCAGCCGGAATGGCTGCGATCGCGGTCCGCAACACCTGGGCGGCGCTGCAGATTCAGAGAAGGGAGTCTCAGCTCGCCAAAATGCCTGTGTTCGCCGTGACTCGTTTTACAGACGCGCTGCTATTCACCGAAATCGATAGCGCGGACGACGAGACTTCGTATGGCATTCAGATTGCTTTCAAGAACTTCGGAACGGGCAGTGCGGTCTTCGTACTAGTCGAGGTCGAATCTCCTGAAGAGATTACGGCCCGCATCTACGGAACCGACCCGATTGGACCGGGTGACACAGGAATCCTAGCTGTGTACTTTCCGGAGGAGTTCAGGGAACGTGCGAAGGATGGCGCGGGAGTCAGGCTAGTAGTCAGAGGCGTGGCCCCAAACCTGGGAGCGGCCTTCCGTCAGGCGCTCTTCTTCAATGTGATCGTATCGGAGGAGGACATGCGCTACCTCTTCATTCCTGAACCGCTGTTTGAACATCCCATCGCCTTTCGTGGCCTGTGGCATGTCGATAGGGACGAGTCCACTACGATCGTTAGCGGTGAGGCCAACTAGCTCGCCAGTCCACCCCTACGGTATCGCTCCGATCGCCCGCAACTACCGCGCCCCAACGCTTCCCCGCTGCATCTAATGACGACGCTTCTATCGCGGCGGCGTGGCAGGATTGGCGGGCATCGGGTGATCGACGGGAGGCTCGCGCATGGCTGGTTCATTTGACGGGAAGGTCGCGTTCGTAACCGGCGGCGGCTCGGGCATCGGCGCGGCGGCGGCCCGGATACTCGCCCGTGAAGGCGCTCGCGTCGCCGTCACCGACATCAACGACGAGGGCGGCCGCCGGGTCGTCGCGGAGATTGCCGACGCGGGCGGGCAGGCCGTCTACCTGCACCTCGACGTGACCGCCGAGGACGAGGTCCGCGCCGGGATTCAAGAGACCGTGGATCACTTCGGGCGCCTCGACTGCGCGGTCAACAGCGCCGGGATCAACGATCTGGAGGTCCCGCCGGTCGACTATTCCAAAGACTATTGGGACCGAATCATCGCCATCAACCTCACCGGCGTCTGGCTCTGCGTCCAGACTCAGGTCCGCCAGATGCTCACGTCCGGCGGCGGTTCCATCGTCAACATTTCGTCGGGGGCCGGACTCCAGGGCCGCCCGCACAAGGCCCCCTACGCGGCGTCCAAGCACGGCGTTATCGGCATCACGAAGTCCGTCGCGATGGCCTACGGGACCGAGGGCATCCGGGTCAACGCCATCTGTCCGGGGCTCATCGATACCCCGATGTCGGAGCCGACGCTGGGCGACCCGAAGCTGGCCGAGCAGGCAATCCGCGAGCAGGTCATGGGCCGGTATGCAGAGTCGCGGGAAGTCGGTGAGGTGATCGCCTGGCTGTGCAGCGACGCCGCGTCGTACGTGACCGGCGTGGCCCTCCCGGTGGATGGCGGCGCTCTGGCGTAGAGCGCTCCGCGGGGCACTGGCTCGATCCCGGCGACCGTACCCGACCGGGCCGCCGTTCAACCCCAACAAAGAGCCGCGGATGCGGGCTAGGGCATCGCCCCGATCGACCGCAAATACTCCGCCCCCAGGTTCCCCCGCACCACCCCGAACGGCCCGCCCAGTTCCGGCCGGTATTCCAGACGCGCCCGCTGGAAGTACTGCACGGTCGCCCCATTCTCGGTCACTTCCTGCGAGATCGGCAA
>CAYYTN010000071.1:1764-10569 GCA_964474495.1 uncultured Chloroflexota bacterium | reverse complement strand
ATCCCGGAGCTTCTGCAGGCGGCGCGGCAGGTGGTGGACAAATTCGACGGGTGCCACTTCCTGGTGATGGGGTTCCCGGGGGAGGAGACGTACCGGGAGCAGGCCCGCGAAATGGGGCTAGGGGATCACGTTTCGTTTCCGGGGCGGGTCCCCTACGAGCGGGCCCCGGAGGTGCTGGCGCTGGCGGATATCGCGGTGTCGCCGAAGCGCTCCAAAACCGAGGGCAACGGCAAACTCTTGAACTACATGGCGGCCGGGCTGCCGACGGTGGCCTTCGACGGGAGTTCCTGGGCACCGAAGGATCGCTGGTTTCGCCGCGGGCCGAGGACCTGGCGGAGGCGCTGTTGCACCTGCTTGGCGACCCCGAGGAACGAACGCGCTACGGAGCGGCGCTGCGGACGCGGGCGGTGGAGCGGTTCGGCTGGGACGCAGGCGCGCGGCGGATTGAATCCGTATACGCGGAGCTGCTGGGGTAGTGTCTGTTGACCGGCCGGCCGTACCGAGAACGCCGCGCGCGGTGATGCCGTTTTGCGAACGGGGGACCAGATAGCCGCCTACCTGCAATTCGCGCTGGCCTTCGCCGTCGCCGCACTGGCGGCCGGGGCCGCGCGGACGCTGTTCCCGGGGTTTCGCTCCCGGGAGAGCAAGTCCGGTACTTACCGGCCGGGCGCCGCCGCAACAACCTCTTCGCGGCTGCCGCTGATGGGCGGGCCGGCGGTGTTGTTGGCGGTGGCGGCGGTGGCGGCCTTCGCCGGAGAGGACTCGCGGATGTGGGGCGTAGTCGGAGCGGGAGCGCTGTTTTTCGCGATCGGGTTCGTGGACGACCTGCGCAAGGCCGGGACCGGGCACGGCTTCGGCGACGGCGCCAGCATGCTGCTGGCGGTGGTGGCGGCGGCGATCGCGGCGGCGGTGCTGGCGACGGTTGACGGGCCGGACGCGTCGCTTAGCCTGCGGCGCTGGACCGGCTTCGGGACAATGGGCGACTTTGTGTTTGGCGGGTGGTTGTTCGTGCTGTTCCTGACGGTGGCGGTGTCGACGGGGATCAGCGACGGAGTGGACGGGCTGACCACGGGACTGGCGACTATCGCCGCGCTCGGTCTGGCGCTGGCGGCCGGGGCGGGCGCGGTTGCTGCTGGAAGTTGGGCGGTGGGTGGGGCGGCGCTGGGTGTCCTTCTGTTGAACTTGCCGTCGTCATGGGTGCCGCGCGGGCCGGGCAGGCGCCGGGCGCGGGTGTACCTGGGCGACAGCGGGGCGCTGCTGTTCGGGGGACTGCTGACGGCGAGCGCGGTGGCCGGCGGGGTCGATCTCTTGTTGCCGCTGGTGGCCGGTATTTTCCTCCTGGAAGGGGCGTCGTCGGTGGTGCAGGCGAAGCTGCTGGTGCCGCTGTACCGGCGCTCGGCGCGGCTGGGCGGGCCGGAGCACGCCACCGTGCATCATTCGGCGTTTTCGCTGCCGTTCGTGGCGGCGCCGCTGCATCATCACCTGGAACTGATCGGTTTGGGACGAATGACGCTGGTGGTTCTGCTGTGGGGCCTGGGCGCGCTGATGGCGGCGGTGGCGGTGCTGGTTGCGCGGATCGAGGGCGGCGCGGCGGTGGCGCTGTACGCGGGCGGGCTGGGGGTGCTGGCGGCGTTGTGGATCGGGTTCGCCAGCCTGCGGCCGGCGCGGCTGTCGATCCGCGACGGGGCGGAAGGCCGCCACCTGGTGTTGACGCACGGATGGAAACGAGCCTGGCTCGGAGTGCGGCCGTCGCTGACGGCGCGTCGCCATCCGATTACCGATAATGACAACGCGATGGACGGGCTGCCGCTGGACCGGGCCCTGAATCCGGCCACGGCCCGCCGTCATTTCGACTCCGTCGCAACCGAACTTGAATCCGAGGAGCGCCCTTCATGAGTTTCGCCGGACCCGCCGAACATCCGTCGCCCGCCTCGGTGCTGGAAATCCTGGGGCTGGCCGGGCTCGTCGACCCGGAGGAAATGGACTGGTCGGTGGTGACGCCGGAGTCGCGGCACTCGATCTGGCGACTCACCTTGCCGGAACGGGAAGGCGCCGCGGCGAGCTACGTCGTCAAGTCGTACCACGAGCAGGCCGACGAGTATTTCGACCACCGCTTCCGCCGCGAGGAGCGGGTGCTGGACCTGCTGGGGCGCTACGCTCCGGGGCTGGCGCCACGGGCCTACGGCGGCCGCATCATCGCCGGGCACTCGGCGTGCCTGATCCTTGAAGACCTGGGCGACCGGCCGCTTCACCATGACGTGGACGGGGCGGGTCCGGGGGCGCGGCGCGAACTACTGGGACGCAGCGTCGATCTGCTGGCGCGGTTCCACCGGGTGGCCGACGAGTTTTCGGGGATCTTTCGGGCGGTGTGCCGAAGTTCGATCCTGGACCGGGTCAACGCGGCGACGCTGCTGCGACGGTTCGATATCGCGGTTGGGCGGCTGGGCGGGGACGGTGGACGCGCGCCGGGCGGCATCCGCAGGGCGTTTCGCGAGGATGTGATCCGGCCGCTGCTGCGCGGGCCGGGCCGGGTGATCCATAACTCGTTTTCGCCGTTGAACATCTGCACGGTGGCGGACGGCTCGCAGCGGATCGTGGACATGGAGACGGTGTCGATCGGTCCGGCGGAGCTGGACCTGGCGGAGTTGTTGATCTACCCGGGGCGGGACGCCGGTTCGCAGGGTGAGCTGGTTGCGCGGTATTTCGCGGCGATGGGGCTCGGGGTGGTGACCGCGGACGCGACGCGGCGGCTGCGCCTGGCGGCGGTGACGCGGGCGCTGGACTACGCGGGGACGCTGGCGACGCGCCGGCGGCGATTTGCGCAGGCCGGGCTCGGCGACCTGGCCGGGGCCCAGGCGCGGCGCTGCGCCGAGTATTTGGGGGGGGCGGGGCAACGGGCGCGGTCGGCAGGGGTCGCCGGGCGGCTGGTCGAGTACATCGACGAGCTGATTGGCGCGACGGGCGGGGCGGCGTGATCTACCTGGGCGATCTGCTGGAGGCAACTGGTGCGGCGGCGCCGCCGGAGGGGCTGCCAGAGCGTTTCGCCGGATTCGCCTTCGACAGCCGCCGGGTCCGCGAGGGCGACCTGTTCGTGGCGATTCGCACCGATCGCGGCATGACTTCGTCGAGGAGGCGCTGCGGGCGGGGGCGGCGGCGGTGCTATGCGCGACGGCGCCGCCGGGCGGCGGCCCGGCCATCCTGGTGGAGGACCCAATGGAGGCGGTGCGGCGGTACGCGGCGCTGGCCTTGCGGCGCTTCGCAGCCCGGATCGTCGGCATCATCGGCAGCGCCGGGAAGACCTCGGTGCGGGAATTCGCCGCTCACGTTCTGGCCGATCGCTTCGAGGTGTTCCGCAATCCCGAGAACTACAACGACCTGGTGGGGTTGCCGCTGGCGATCGGCGCGCTGGACCCGGGGCACGAGGTGGCGGTGCTGGAGATGGCCTCGGACGCCCACGGGGAAATGGCCGGGCTGGCGAAAATGGCGCCGCCGGAGATATGCGTGCTGACGCGGTTCGACGAGACCTACATGGAGTACTTCGGCTCGATGGAAGCGATCGCCGCTGAGCACGGGGCGCTGGTGCGGGCGCTGCCGGCCGACGGGCTGCTGATCTATCCGGCAGATGACCCGGTGGCGGTGGAACTGGCCGAGTCGTACGCGGGGCGCAAGATCTCGTACGGGCTGGAAGCCGGGGCGGACGTGGGGGCGGGAGACGTGCGGCTTGAGGCTGACCGGAGCGGGTTCACGCTGGAGATTGATGGTGCGTCGACGGCGGTGGCGCTGCCGCTGCCCGGCCGGCACAACGTCGAAAACGCGCTGGCGGCGGCGGCGCTGGCCCGGTCGCTGGGCATGGACGCGGCGCGGATCGCGGCACGGCTGGCGACGGCGACGCCGGTGGCGGGGCGCTTCCGGCGGCTGGCCAGCGCCGGCCACGGAACTCTCTACGACGACACCTTCGCGAACGGGCCGGCTTCGGTGCAGGCGGCGCTGGATCACCTGCGGGAGAGCGAAACGGCGCCGGTGGCGGTGCTGGGCGGGATACCGCACCTCGGCAGGGCCGCGGAGGCGGCCGCGACGCGGTTGGCGGCGACGCTGGCGGCGACGGTCGGCGAGTTGATCTGTTTCGGGGACGCCGGGCACGGCTTCGGGGAAGCGGCCCGGGCGGCGGGACTGGCGGCGGAGCGGGTGCACCAGGCGGACACCATCGAGCAGGCGCGGGCGCTGGTGGCGGACCTGGCCGGAGCGGATACGCCGATCCTGGTGAAGGGCTCTTCGTACGACCGGCTGGAGCGGCTGACCGGGTTGCTGATTGCCAAGCCAGAGGCGGCCCCGGAGTTGCTGTGCCGGCAATCACCGGCGTGGCGGCAGATCGCGACCGTGAACCCGGACGCGCCGGTGTGGGTGCAGGTGGACCTGGACGCAATCGCCGCGAATGCCCGCCGGATTCAAGAGATCGTGGGCCCGGAGGTGGCGCTGCTGGCGGTGTTGAAGGCGGAGGCCTACGGACACGGGGCGCTGAAGGTGGCGACGGCGGCGATGCGGGCCGGGGCGGGCGGGGGCGCGGCTGGACGAGGCGCGCGGCCTGCGCCGGGCCGGGTTTGACGACCCGGTGCTGGTGCTGGGAGCGACCGCGCCGGCGGAGTCGCGGCAGGCGGTGCTGGCCGGCTGTGCCCTGACGGTGTTTGACGAGCGCGGGATCGATGCGCTGGCCCGGGCGGCGGCGGCGCTGCGGCAAATCGTGCCGGTGCACCTGAAGATTGAGACCGGGATGGGGCGGTTGGGGGCGGCGGGCGAGGACGCGGTGGCGCTGGCGGAGCGAATCGCGGCGGCCGAGGGCTTGCAGCTGCAGGGGACGTTCACCCACCTGGGGCGGGCCGACAAGGCGGACAAGACGGATGCGAACGAGCAGCTGGATCGCTTCGACGCGGCGCTGGCGGCGATCCGGGCGGCGGGTATCTCGCCAGGGCTGGTGCACGCGGCGAACTCGGCGGCGGCGCTGACGATCCCGCGGGCGCGCTACGACGCGGTGCGCTGCGGGATCGCGCTGCTGGGGATCGACCCGGCGGAGACCTGCTCGCTCCCGCAGGGATTCAGCCCGGCGCTGACGATGAAGGCGCGGGTGGCGCAGGTGAAGGACCTCCCGGCCGGCAGCTATGTCGGGTACGGGGTAGCCGGGCGGCTGGAGCGGGACACGCGGATCGCGGTGGTGGCGGCCGGCTACGGCGATGGCCTGCGCCGTGGCCCGCACAATGCCGGGCAGGTGGTGATTCGGGGCGAGCCGGCGGCGATCGTCGGCAACGTCTGCATGGACATGTTCATGATCGACGTGACGGCGATCCCGGGAGCGCGCGCCGGCGACGAGGTGATCCTGATCGGCGGTGGGGACGATTCGCCGGTCGCGGTGGACGCGGTGGCACGGGCGACGGGTACGATTCCCTACGAGGTGATTTCCCAACTACTGCCGCGGGTGCCGCGGGTCTAGACGAGGAGTTGCGCGCGATGCCCGAGGTCTATCTGCATAGCTGGAATTATCGCGATGACAACTTCGCGGCGGCGGTCGGCCGCGGGGCGGAGTTCGGCTACGACGGCATCGAGGTCTACGGGGGACATTTCCCGGATGCGGCCGATCCAATCGGGGGCCTGGAGGAGCTCTTCGCGGTGGCCGAGCGCGGCGGGCTGCCGGTGAAGGTGGCGCCGCTGATCGTGGATGTGCTGACGGTTGACGAGGACGAGGTGGCGGCGCGGACGGCGGCGGCGGTGGAACTGGTGACGGCCGCGGGAAGGCTCGGGGTGCCGTCGCTAAACGCGATGATCGGGTGGCTGCGACCGGAGGCGGACTCGCCGGCAAGAGATGGCTCGGCGCTGGCGACGGAAGGGCATTTCGCGCGGGCGATCAAGCTCTGCGGCGAACTGGCGGAGGCCGCCGCGGCGGCGGGGGTAGGCATCACGCTGGAAACCCACATGCAGACGATCCACGACGCGGCCGCCAGTACCCTGCGCATCGTCGAGGCGGTGGACAGCCCGCGCCTGCGGGTCAACTTCGATGCCGGGAACATGTATTCGGTGCCCCACGCGGAACCGGCCGGGGAGGCACTGGATCGGCTGCGCGAGCAGGTCACCTACGCGCACCTGAAGAACTGCCGCGAAATCAACGGCCAGTTCGACTACCACTGGTCGCTCGCCGGGGGTGATCTGGACTACCGGCGGCTGGTGGGGTCGCTGGCCGCGGGCGGCTTTGGCGGGCCGTACTGCATCGAGTATTCGGGCGGCGGCGACCGCGACCACGCCAGCCGCGAGGACCTGCGCTACCTGCACGGGCTCTTCGCCGACCTGGGCATCGGGTAGCGGGGACGAGCCGGATGGCGGAGTTCAGTCTGGCCGAGGTCCGGGCGGCGCTGGGCGAGCGGCCGGAAACCGGCGATGCGGCGGTGACGCTGAGCGGTATCCAGTTCGATTCACGGCAGGCGGCGCCGGGGGAACTGTTCGTGGCGTTGAGCACGGCGAGCGGCGACGGGAATCGCTACATCGGCGCGGCGTTCGAGCGGGGAGCGGCGGCGGCGATTGTGGAGCGGGTCGATCCGGGGCAGCCGGCCGAGCGGCAGGTGCGGGTCGCGGACTCGCTGGCGGCGCTGACGGCGCTGGGGCGCCATTTCCGCGATCGGGCGACGGCGACGGTGATCGGCGTGACCGGCAGTAACGGCAAGACCAGCACCAAGGAGGCGCTGGCGGCGGCGCTGGCGACATCTGGCAGCGTGGTGCGCTCACAGAGGAGCTTCAACAACGAATTGGGCGTGCCGGTGACGCTGGCGGAGATCGGCCCGGGGACTGATTTCGCGGTGGTGGAGCTGGGGGCGCAGGTGGTGGGCGAAATCGCCGGTTACTGCGATATCGCGCGGCCGGAGCACGGCGTGATCACCAACGTCGGGCGGGCGCATGTGGGGCTGTTCGGGTCGCCGGAGAACGTGGCGCGGGCGAAGGGCGAACTGGGCGAGTATCTCGGGGCCGAGGGAGTGCTGGCGCTGAACGCGGGCGATCCGGCGTCGGCGGCGATCGCGGCGCGGAGCCGGGCGCGAATCGTTTGGTTTGGCGGCGCAGGGGTGACGGCGGCGGTGGAGACGGACGCCGATTTCGCCGGGCAGACGGTGCGCCTGAAGGCCGGCGAGGAGACGGGCGACGTGCGGATCGCGGCCATCGGCGGACACCTGGGCGAGAGTTTCGCGGCGGCGGTGGCGCTGGGGTTGGGGCTGGGATTGGATTTCGAGCGGCTGCTGGAGGGTCTGGGGCAGTTCCAGCCGATGCCCCACCGGATGCAGGTGCACAGCTTCGCCGGGGCGACGCTATTGGATGACACCTACAACGCGAACCGCGAGTCGTGCCGCTACGCGCTGGGAGAAATGCGCCGGGCGCGGCCGGCCGGCCGGCGGCTGGCGGTGCTGGGGGACATGCTGGAGCTGGGCGCCTTTTCGGCGGAGGATCACGCGGCGGTGGGCCGGGAGGCGGGTTTCCTGGACGGGCTGGCGACGGTCGGCACGGATGCGGAGATCGCCGGTCGGGAAGCGGTGGCGGCGGGGCTGGACAAAAGCGGTTGGCGGCATTTCCCGGCCAGCAGCGAATCGCTGGAGGCTTCGCGGGATGGGGTGGAGGCGGTGACGGAGTGGCTGCGCGAGGAAGTGCGCGCCGGCGACCTGGTGCTCGTAAAGGGCAGCAATGCGCTGGGGCTGACGCGGGTCATCGAGGCGCTGGTCCCGGACGCGTAGG
This sequence comes from uncultured Chloroflexota bacterium, assembly GCA_964474495.1. Taxonomy (GTDB): domain Bacteria; phylum Chloroflexota; class UBA11872; order UBA11872; family VXNJ01; genus JASLPR01. The sequence goes on along the minus strand of CAYYTN010000071.1, from coordinate 2,811 downwards.
CGGCTACTCGTCCCCGGAGGTCGGCTCGTCGTCCACGGTGATCGTGTAGGGCTTTTGCGAACCGGCGTTGCGATCTCGTCCAAAGACCACGTCGGCTTCGCCACGGGTGCCGCGGCCGCGAAGTTCCTCGGAACCGAAGACGCCGATGCCGGCGACCCCGAGTACGAAGACGATCAGCAGGATGATGGCGGTGGCGGTGTCGATGGCGCCGCGGCCGAGGTAGAAGATGATGACCACGGAGGCCAACAGCGTCTGGGCCAGGGCGAGCGCGGTCCAGAGCCGGCGGGCGTGATCGGAGCGCGCGGCCAACAGCAGGCCGGCGCCCCAGGGAAGCATGAAGGAACCCATGATGGAGACCAGGAACAGACTCTGATCGCCGGCTTCACCCTCGGCAGCCCCGAGGGCGTCGGTGATCTTGTCGGGGGCGACGATGGCCAGGACGCCGAGCGCGATGGCCCAGAGCGCGAGCCATAGCAGGGTCAGGCGCAGGCCGGGTTCGCGGTTGCTCATGAGCGGGACCGTCCCTCGATGGTGGTTGGCGCCACCGGCAGTTTACTCAATGGCCGGCAACGGGCGGGTCGCGGCGGGGTCGGGCGGGTCGGGGCGGGCCAGGATGGCGTCCATGACCCGGGCGGCCTGGACCGCCGGGGCGACATCGTGAACGCGGAGGATGTCGACGCCCTGGGCGATGCCGGCGAGGTTGGCGGCGATGGTGCCGGCCTGGCGATCGGCGGCGCCGTCACCGAGGGCGTGGCCGATGACAGATTTTTGCGAGACCCCCAGCAGAAGCGGCTGGCCGAGCCCGTTGAAGACTTCCAGCCGTCCCAACAATTCCACATTCTGGGCCGGAGTCTTGCCGAAGCCGATGCCCGGATCGACGATCAGGTGGCCGCGCGGAATCCCGCCGGCGAGGGCGGCGTCCAGCAGGCTGGAAAGTCGGGCGTGGACCTCGGCGACGACATCGCCGTACTCGACATCCTCAAAATGCCCGCCGAGTTCGCCGCCGGATGCCGCGGCGGCGCGGTTGTGCATGATGACCAGCGGGCA
>CAYYTN010000071.1:0-1754 GCA_964474495.1 uncultured Chloroflexota bacterium | reverse complement strand
CCGGCGGCGGCGACGGTGGCGGCCATGGCGGGATCGGCGGTCGTACCCCAGACATCGTTGACCATGTCGGCGCCGGCATCGAGAGCCTGGCGGGCGACTTCGGCCTTGTAGGTATCGATTGAGAGGGGCAATTGGGTGATCTCGCGAGCGATGGCGATGGCCGGCAGGACCCGCGCCAGTTCTTCTTCGGCGGAGACCTTGCCGGCGCCGGGGCGGGTTGACTCGCCGCCGATGTCGATGATGTCGGCGCCGCCGGCGACGGCGGCTTCGACCCGGGCGCGGATGGCGGCTTCGTCGCCGCCGACTCCATCGCCGGCAAAGGAATCGGAGGTGGCGTTGAGGATCGCCATGACGTGGGTGCGGGCGCCCCACACAAAGGTCCGGTCGCGGATGACCAGCGGCTCGGGGCGGGGGCGGCGCGGGCCGTCGGCGGCGGGAACGGCGCCGGCCAGGAATTGCGCGAAGCCCGGTTCGGCGGCGCGGCCGCTGGCGGCGGATTCCACAGCGGCGGCGGCCCGGGCGACGCGGCTCGGATCGATGCCGAGCGCCTCGGCGTAGCCCAGCGCCTGGCGGGCGTAGGCCGCCGGGTATTGCAGGAACTCGTCCAGTTGTCGCCGTGCGCCGGGATCGTCCAGGGGAACCTCCAATAAGCACCGATCATCGCGCTCGGCTAGATTATGCCGTCACCCCGGCAACGTCGCAGGCGGCCATGAACGAAGACGCGCGAAATCAAGCGATGGCGAATCCGCCGTACCGGCGCGACCCGCTGCCGGTGGATGACGACGGCCGGGTGGTGGCGCCAACCGGCTACGCGGCGGCGGAGTTGCACAGCCATACCCGGCACAGTGACGGCACCCGCACCGTCGAAGAGAACTTCGCGCTGGGACGGGCGCGCGGGCTGGCGGTGGTGGCGACAACCGACCACGACATGATCGACGCGGCCCTGCACGGGGCAAAGGTGGCGGCGGAGCACGGTATCGAGACGGTGGTGGGTCAGGAGATCACAACGCGGCGGCAGCACCACATCGTGGGCCTGTACCTGCGGGAAGCGGTGCCAATCTTCATGTCGGTCCCGGAGACGGTGGCGCGAATCCGTGACCAGGGCGGGCTGGCGATCGTGGCCCATCCATTCCTGCCGTACCCCGGAGCGACCTCGGAGGGGAGGATGTCGCGCTGGCTGGAGGAGACGACCTTCGACGGGATCGAACTGGACTGCCAGTACCTGTCGGCGGCGCGACGCGAGCGGCTGCTCGATTTCTACTTCCACCACGCCGAGCGGCTGGGGGCGGCGGTGGGGGGCACCGATGCGCATTTCGGCGACGTGGGTCGGGTGGTGACCGTGTTTCCGGGTTCGACGGCAGCCGACCTGCGCCGGGCGATCGAGGCGCGCACGACGGCGGCGGCGCGGACGCAAATCGCCTACGACCGGCCGTCAATCAGCGATCGACTGCACAACCAGCGGCGCAGCCTGCTGTACCTGCCCTACTACCGGCTGCGGTCCTTGCTGACCGGGCGATACCGGTAGGTGCGCGCTGGCTAGAGTCTCTTGACCGCGACGGCGGTGCCGTAGACGAGGATCTCGGCGGCGCCCTGCATGACCCCGGCGGTGGCATAGCGCAATTCCAGGATGGCGTTGGCGCCCATCGCTTCGGCCTGTCTCACCATTTGCTCGGTGGCCTCTTCGCGGGCGTTCTCCAGCATTTCGACGTAGGAGCCGACCTCGCCGCCGACGATGTTGCGCAGGGCGGCCTGGA
>CAYYTN010000070.1:6259-10708 GCA_964474495.1 uncultured Chloroflexota bacterium | reverse complement strand
TGGCCAGCCCCGGCGACTTGTGGTTTTTCACGTGCGCGCGCAGGTGCGAATCCAACCCATCAAACACGTCTGCCATTGCCTTCAGGTTGAACTCCGCCGCCTCCATGTCCAGCACCAGCACCGGAGTCATAAGGTCGTGGATCGTGCTGGGTTGTGATTCGCTGCTGCTCATGGGTCGCTCTTCCTCGCTGGTAGTTGATTCCCGGTGGCCTGGTCCGCGCTTTTCGGCGTCAAGCATATTCGCAAGCTTCCGATGATTGCAGGGGCGGGCCGCGACTTCCCGGGATATCGCCCGCCCCGCCTCACCTTGCGCGACAAAACCCGTCGCTTGCGTCAGAATTGAATCCCGCCCACCAGCCATCCGCCCACATAGCTCAGTAGGTAGAGCGCGTTCTTGGTAAGAACGAGGTCTCCGGTTCAACTCCGGATGTGGGCTCCAGCCTGTCCATGGCCAGGCTACTTGGCAGCGTGACTTTGCAGCGGGGTTTCGGATCTTCCACGGTGAGAGAGTGGATAGCCGCTTGATGTTCGCGGTCGGGACCCGAAACGAGTAGAAGCTAACCTGTTTTCGCCCGGTGAAGCTGGATCGGGGACCACAGACTCTCAGATCGATCAAGAGAGCGGAATCCCTCACCCGAATTGAGCGCTTTGAGCGAGGTTGCCCTGAATCACTCGGCGCCTACTCGCCCGTCATGTCCGGCAGGCAGAAGGTGGCAGTCCGATGTGTCGGCTGGTTTATCCGCGCGAATTCGCGGGAAGCAGTCCCGGGGAACACGAGGCGGACGGGTCGGGACCTGCCACCATCTGGTGGCAAGATCTGGGCACAGCCTCAGCAAGGCGGAATCCTGGGAAGCGTTTCAAATTTGAACGCAGTGCCGAATCGAGTAGTGGTCTAGCCCACGGCCAATGGATCAAGAGTAGGCGGGCCGTTTTGGGCCCGATTCAGTCCTCTCAAACCTGTGAGTCGCGAGGCCGAAACGCCAAGTGGGTTGCCGGCCAAGCGGCTGTGCTTCAGGTGCGCGGACGCTCTGATCGCCCTGGATTCCAGGGAAGAATGCCGGAATCGGCGACGGACGCTCGCTAATCGGCAGCCTGTGACCCTTCGGAACAGACGCATCCTGGCTCTCTCGACAGCGGGCGGCGTTCCCGGTCCGCGGCTCTTTCAAAGTCGCCATCACCCCGGGTCCAATCCGCATCCACGTCAGACTGCGAACCGCTGCCCGTTCTGGCCATTTCGACTGTGCGTCGGTGGCAACCGTTCAGTTGTTCATCATGCCGACAAGTTGAATCGTGGTCTCCTCCAGCCGCGACGCGGTCATCCGACCGACGGCCTTCAACAGCGCGACGGCCAGATCCCGGTCCTCTCCCATCAGGCGTCGCACCGGTCCCGCGGGAATCGCGATCAACTCGCTGCGTTCGGCGGCGCGCGCCGTGGCCGTGTAGGTATGGGTGGCCAGGAACCCAGACCACCCGAACGCCTCGCCGGCCCCGATCGTACTCACCGACACCTCTCCCGCCGCCCCGGCATCAAGCAGGATGTTGATCATTCCGGTCCGAATCACGAAAAGATCGCCGTCGGCATCGCGCTCGTTGAATACCTCGTCGCCGGCGGCGACATCCCTGGTCTCAGTCACCTGCGCCAGCGAGTCCAGCTGCACGGGTGTCAGTTCGCGAAAGACCTCGTACGTCTCCAGCACGTCGGCCAGTATCGGGTCTTGTCTCACTTGCTCGCTCATCTCAGATCGGACCTTCCTCCTCGCTAATCCAACACATGCGCCGGCGATATCGACCGGCCTACCCGCCGCGGCTCCGCCGGCCATCCCCGCCGCCGGTAGTACTCCTCGATCATTTCTCGAAACTGTCTCCCTCCTTCCGCCGAGGTCCGGGGCAGCAGGCGGGCCGGAAGTGAATCCTCCTCCGGTGTCAGCCCGGCTCCAACGTTGAAGCGGCGGCGCATTCCCGCCAGCCGGCCGCCGACCGCTGCGAGGTTGGCTGGCTCGACCTCCCACCCCCGGAATTCGCCCAGCAACTCAGAGCCCTCCCCGTAGAGATCATCGAACGCCCGGCCCAGGAATTTGCAGATACCCAGCGCGTCCAGGACCGCCTGCCGGTCCTCGCGTTCGATCACCGCCGCGACCACTCCGGCGATGTCGTCGACCGTTGGGCCGGAGCTTCTGGGCGATCCGTTGTAGCCGATTCGGTTGTGGCAGGCTCCCCGCGCCGCCAGCGCCAGGCCGAGCGCCAGCGACGGATCCATCCGGGGATCGTAGCCCGGTATCTCCAGCCCCTTGACCTGCATCGCCCCTTCTTCCCCGTCCGCCAACAGGTCCCCCACGCCCTCCCGCCGGGCGATCAATCTCAGTACTCGCCGGATACCGGCGGAGTCGCCCGGCCCGGGGACCTGACCGGCGAACGCGCGCCTGAACGCGCCTCGTCCCGCCGACTCCATGGCCCACGCAATAGTGACCCCGGACGAGATGGTGTCCAGGCCCAGTCGATCGCAGAGTTGCGCCGCGGCCGCGATGGCTCCGATATCGCCCACCCCGCAGACCGGACCCAGGGCGGCGACGGTCTGGTATTCAAGCCGTACCGGAAGCGTGTCTGCCGCGGCGGTCCGCACCCGCTTTTCGCAGGCCAGCGGGCATTCGCCGCACGTCGACCGGGCCGGGCCGGCGGCCAACAGATCCAGTCCCAGCCCTGCGTAGCGCCCGGCTGCCGGATTCGGCCCGAAATTCAGGCCCGGGAGGCGCCCCAGCCGGTCCAGCGTGTCAAGGTGCCGAACCGTCCCCTTCCAGCCATAGACCGCAACCTCCGGTCGCCGCAAGCGGTTTGTGAACGCAGTCGACGCCACCGCGTGGAAACCGTCGTGACCCGCCGTCGAGCGCACGACGATCGCCTTCAGGTTCTTCGAGCCCATCACCGCCCCCAGGCCGGTGCGTCCCGCAACCCGCCCGTGGGCGTCGGCGATTGTGGCGTAGCGGACCCGGTTCTCCCCCGCCGGCCCGATGGCGATTGAATCGAACTCGCCTGCCGGGAAGAGCCTGCCGAGCGATCGAAATGTGGCCGGCAGGTCCAGGCCGCCCAGCTCGTCGGCTGGCTGGAGCCACACGTCGTCGCCCGCGATCACCAGGATTGCCTGTGCCGGAGCGCGATCCTGGAGAATCAATGCGCAGTACCCGGCGCGGCGCACCGAGCCAGCGAACGTCGTCGACATCACGCTTTCGCCGACGCGTCGCGTCAGCGGTGATTTCGCAGCGAGCGCCAATCGGTCGGTTCCCGGAAACCCCGATCCGGACATCGCCCCCGGAGCCAGTACCAGCACGTTCTCCGGCCCCAACGGGTCGTTGTCCGGGGGGCACCGGTCAAGGAGGAGGCGATCGGCCAGATAGATGCCGCCCAGAAGCGCTCCGGGAAAGTCCTCCTCCAGGGAATCGCTTCTGACCAGACCGTGCGCGAGGTCCACCGTCAGGACCGCGCCCCGCACTTCCCCGGGCCGTTCATGTTCCTTCGCCGCCGCCCGGACGGCCCCGGGGTCGATCATCCCGCCAGGTAGCCTTCAGCCAGCGCGTCGCGATCCATGCTCCAGGTAGACAGCTGATACTCGTAGATGGGTGGGGGAGCCGGCGCCGCCCGTAGATCCAGCGTCTTGAGATAGCGCCGGCAATCCTCGCAGATGTAGATACGGTGGTCCGGCCGCTCGTGTTCCGAGTAACCGTAGGTCGCGCCGTTCGCGTTGCCGCAATGCGGGCACGCGACCCGGGCGACGGGCCAGTCCGTCTCGCAGCGGGAGCAGACCAGCCGGCGCCGACCGGTATTGAACTCGAAATAGGCAATGTCCGGCGCCGATTCGCAGCAAGGGCACTCGCCGGATTTGCCCGCGCCGTTCTCGATCGGCCGGTCGGTGGCCGCCGCGGCGACAAAGGGCTTCACCGTGACCTCCATGGCAAGTGCGGCGAGGCCCGGGTCGAGCTTCATCGCCCGGGCCAATCGGTCGAACCCGGCCTCGGCGCGAAACCAGGATTCCATCAGTGCTCGGAGTGGTGCGGTCATCCCCGCCGCCCATTCCAATTGGCGCGCTTCGGCGGCATCGACGACCCCGCACTGCCGTGCCGCGCAGGCCAGGCTGGCCATCGCATCCCCTACGATATCCATGTCGAGCGTCACGGCTTCCAGTCGCCCGCGGCCACCGATTTGACCAACCGACTCCGCTGGCGAGGATTCCACGATCGCCCGCCGCACCTTTCGCGAAATCTCGATCAGGCGATCACAAAAGCCATCCACTCCGCGCTCTCCTTCGCATTCCTTCCTTGAAGCTATCCGGGGGACACGTCTCCCGCCATGTGACGAGAATCTTTGAACAGTGGCATGAACTTCGCCACCAGGGAGAAGACCACGATTCCTCCCGCCGTCACCCCGACCGTCAGCAACAGTTCCAGCCAGTTCGGGTAG
>CAYYTN010000070.1:0-6242 GCA_964474495.1 uncultured Chloroflexota bacterium | reverse complement strand
ATCCCTCCGGATTGGCCAGGCCGACGATCCCCACGTTTATCCGGTTGACGAACACGCCGCCCACCGCCAGCGTCGCCGCCAGGGGCAGCCAGCGCGGGTTGCGCCTGACCGCCGGCAGCAGCAAGAGCGCCGCGGGCAAGGCCACAAATAGGACGATCTCCACCAGGAACGAAACCAGCCGCGGGATTTCGTCACCGACGCCGTCGAACGCGCCCCGGCCCAGCACGTCGCCGAGCCGGAACAGCAGGTACACCGCCAGCAGGATTCCCGCCGGCCGCGCCAACCCGGCGAGCAGGCCGTCATCCACCCGGTGCCCCAAGAACCGGGCGCTCAGCCGCGACTCCAGGACGATCATCCCGGCGCCGGCCCCGAGCGCCGACGCGAAGAAGTACACCGGCAGCATCGGCGAGTACCAGAACGGATGTAGACTGTCCGGCATCATCAGGAATAGCGCTCCCAGCGCCGTCTGATGGAGCACGGCGAAGATCGCTCCGATGAAGGCCAGGAAGCTGACCCCGCCGGCGATCGCCCGGGCGGCGCCCCGCCATCCGAGCCGGTCGAAAAGCACCGGGCTGAACAGGACTGCCAGTAGCAGGGTCAGGATGATCACCGACCAGCCGACGCCCCACATCACCGAACTCGGCTGCCACGTGGGTATCACGCGCCAGATATTCCACGGCCGCCCCAGGTCGAAAATCAGCGAGACGATGACCATCAGGTAGCCGAGCAGGGCCGTCAAGATGGCCGGCCGCAACAGCGGGCGATAGCGCTCAATTCCGGCCACCGCGACCACCGCCGCGATCGTGAAGCCGCCCACCGCCAGGGCGATTCCGACGCAATCGTCGACGATCACCCAGATGCCCCACGGGACGGAATCGTTCATGTTCGTCGCCCGCCCCAGGCCCCAGACGAAGCGAAGTGCCCCGGCGGCGATTCCGGCCAGGATCAGCAGGATCCCCGCATAGGTCGGCCAGCCGATCTTCCCGCGAGTTTCAGTGATCATTCCGCGCCTCCCCCCTCGCTACCGGCCGGGTCGCCGGGTTGTGATTCGATGCTTCCCGCCGCACGCACCGCCTTGCGACGGCGGGCGAGCCAGCTCGATCCCCCGAACACGATCGCCGCCGCGCTGGCGACGATCGGGACCGCCTTCATGCTGCGGTCGGCGGTGACCGCCGGGTTTTCGGCGGGAATGTCGTGGAAGCCAAGCTCCTCAAACGCGACGCCGGAGACGTACAGCCAGCGCGTGCCGCCGTTTTCTACTTCGCCGTAGATGTGGGGCACGTAGCGCTGGGGTTCGGCGTTGAGACGCGCGCGGGCCTCCATCAGGAGATCGCCGCGATTCCCATACTGCAGCGCCCCGGTCGGGCAGGCGCCGGCGCAACGGGGCTCGAGCTCCGCCTGGATGCGGTCCGCGCAGAAATCGCATTTTCGGATTTCCGGATTCAATTCCTCCCATTCGAATTTCGGAATCCGGAACGGGCATCCGAGCTGGCAGTAGCGACAGCCCATGCACTTGTCCGAGTCGTAGACCACCGCGCCCTCATCGGTCGTCAGCAGGGCATCCACTGGACACGCCGCGGCGCAGCTCGGATTGAGGCAGTGCATGCACTGGTCCTTCGAGAAGCTCCAGTCAAGGCCGCCGTTTCTGTCTTCGACGACCTGGAATCGCAGGGTGGTGTAGGTGGTGCCGCTCAGCGGCGGCGAGCCCAGCTCCGGGTCGAAGGACGGCAAGATGTAGCGGAGCCCGGCCCACTCCTTGCAGGAGACCACGCAACCCTTGCAGCCGGTGCAGCGGGTCAAGTCGACCAGCACGGCCGGGTCCGTGATTCGGGCCCGCTCGGTGACCGCGACCACCCTCTTCGGTTGCTCAAGCACCGCCGTGGTCATCGCACCCTCCTGACATCCACCAGAAATGCCTTGTACTCCGGAATCAGCGTGTTGGCGTCTCCGACGTACGGCGAAAGCACGTTCGCGCTATCGCCCGTGGCGATGCCCTGGTGCCCCCAGTGCCACGGCATTCCGATCGTGTGCACTAGCCGCCCGCCGACTCGCAACGGACGCATCCGCGCCGTCACGACCGCCCGGGCACCGATCGTGCCACGCGCCGACGTGATCTCCACGTCGTCGCCCGGCGCGATGCTCTTCTCCGCCGCCAGCTCGGGATCCAGCTCAACAAACATCTCCGGCATCATCTCGGCCTGAGATTCCATGTTCCGGGTTACCGCTCCGGTCTGGTAGTGCTCCGTCACCCGGTACGTGGTGGCCACGTAGGGGAATTGGTCCGAGGTCCCCCGGGCCGCCAGCGACCCGGTCCAGAGCTTGACCGCCGGGTTGTTCTGCGTGCCCGAAAGCGCGTTGCCGGCCGGGCTTTCCCACGGCTCGTAGTGCTCCGGCAGCGGGCCGTCCTTCAGCCCGTTGGAGAAGATGTTGGCGAAACCGCTGGGCTTCATGATGAATGGGTGAATCGTGCCGGGCGGCGTACCGCCGTCCGGCACGTCGCCCATCCACTTCTCGGCCGCCCGGTCCCACCGGATTACCGGCCGCTGCTCGTTCCACGGTCGGCCGTTCAGGTCCACCGAGGCCCGGTTGTAGATGATGCGCCGGTTCACCGGCCAGCACCACTACCATTCGGAGTAGAGGCCGACGCCCGACGCATCGTCGCCGTTGCGACGGGCAGCCATGTTGCCCTTCTCGGTATAGCTGCCGCAGTAGAGCCAGTTGCCCGATGTCGTGGTCCCGTCATCGCGCAATTTGCCGAAGCTGGGCGACAGTTCGCCGGTGGTCAGATCGTAGCCATTGATCTCCTTCGCCACGGCATGCGCGTCCGGCTCGGCCCCGTAGTTCCAGGTCAGCGCGGCGATCGCTTCGGCCAGCGGTCCGGCGGAGCCCGCGTAGCGGGTCTTCAGCCGCCGCACCAGCTCGGTCATGATCCACAGATCGGACCGGGCCTCGCCCGGCGGATCCAGGGCCTTGTAGCGCCACTGGCTCCAGCGGCCGCTGTTGGTGACGCTGCCCTCCTTCTCCAGCGAAGCCGCCGCCGGCAGCAGGAACACTTCCGTCTGGATGGCGCTCGTCTCGCCTTCGCCGAGCTCCGGTGCCTTCCAGAAGGCGGCGGTCTCAGTCTCAAAGAGATCGGCGACCACCAGCCAGTCCAGCTTCGCCAGCGCCCCCTGGACTCCGCCAAGGTTGGGCATATCGACCGCCGGGTTCTGCCCCATCGCCCAGAGACCCTTCACCGTGCCTTCGTTCATGGCATGAAACAGCGAGAGGTGCGAGTAGTCGCCGCCGCGCTTCGCCAGCCAGTCGAAGCCGAAATCGTTCTCCGCGGTCGCCGAATCTCCGTACCAGGCCTTCAACTGGCTGACGATGTACTTGGGGTAGTTCTTCCACCAGTTGACGCTCGCCGGATCGTTCGTCTTTGGCGCGACCCGGGCGATGTACTCCTCGAGGTCCCCGTCGTCGGCGACCGGCGTGGAGAGGTACCCGGGCAGGATGTGCGCCAGCAGCGCGTGATCGGTGGAGCCCTGAACGTTGGCCTCGCCCCGCAGGGCGTTCACCCCGCCACCGGCGATGCCGATGTTGCCCAGTAGAAGCTGCAGCACGGCGTAGCTGCGCACGTTCTGCGTTCCGTAGGTGTGCTGGGTTGTGCCCATTGCGTACATGATCGTGCCGGCTTTGCCCGGTTCCCCGGTCGCCGTGTAGGCGTCGGCCACGCGCAGGAAGTCATCCACCGGCATTCCCGTGACCGAACTCACCGTCTCCGGGTCGTAGCGGGCATAGTGCCGCTTCGCGATCTGGAACACGCAATCGGGATCAAGCATCGTGAGATCCCGCCGCGGGATTCCCTCCTCGTCAACCTGGTACCGCCAGCTCGATTTGTCGTACGCTCGGCTGTCCGGGTCGTAGCCCGAAAAGAGGCCGTCTTCGAACTCGAACTCCTCTTCTGGGAAGAAGGTCGCGTTGGTGTACCGGGCGACGTATTCCAGGTGATAGCGCTCGTTTTGCAGCAGGTAGTTGATGAGCCCGCCGATAAACGCGATGTCGGTGCCGGGACGTAACGGCGCGTAGATGTCCGCCAGCGCCGAGGTGCGCGTGAAGCGCGGGTCGACGCTGATAAGCGTGGCTCCCCGCCGCTGCGCCCGCTCGACCCACTTCATCGCGATCGGGTGGTTCTCGGCCGCGTTGCTGCCGATGATCATCGCGCAATCAGTGTTGCCGATGTCGATCCAGTGATTCGTCATCGCCCCTCTACCGAATGATGCCGCCAGACCGGCGACCGTAGAGGAGTGTCAGAGGCGGGCGCAGTGCTCGATATGGACGAGCCCCAGCGCCCTCATCGCCTTCACCAGCGCGTAGCATTCTTCGTTGTCAATCGCCGCGCTGCCCAGCGAGGCAATCGCTTCAGTCCGGTTTACCTTTCGGCCCTGGGCGTCGGTCGCCAGCCACGTTTGATCGCGAGTGGCTTTGAAACGATCCGCGATTGTGTCCAGCGCCCAGTCCCACGACCTGGTTTCCCACTCGGTCGCACCGGGCGCCCGGTACCGGACCTCCCGCAGCCTCTGATCGGAATTGGATATCTGCGCGATGCCGGCGCCCTTGCTGCAGAGCGCCCCCTCGTTTATCGGGTGATCAGGATCGCCCTCGACGTTTACGACCCGGCCGCCTTCCGCCGCCGCCACCAGACCGCAGCCCACCGCACAGAACGGACAGATGCTGGTCGTCTCCCCGATCCGCTTTCGCAGCGGTAGTGCCGGCCCGGCCGCCTCCACCGCCTCCGTGCCGACCAGCCCGGCCAACGCAGCTCCGCCGGCCAGCCCTCCCGATGCCTTCAGGAATCGACGACGCGTCGTGTCCATTCGGACCACCCCCCCCTCCAGCACACCTTCCTCGCTACCCCTGGCCCAAGGCTTAGATGTGACAGATTGCACAATCTCTATCTGGTTCCTGGAATCAGCATATTCATAAGAGTCACCAACGCGTCAATCCGTTGCCCCGTCAGGTCACACAATCGTCACCGTGTGAAGATGGCCATATACCCCTTCTCTACAGGGGCGCGGCTGACGATGCGCTACCTCCAGCCGGCTTTTCGACTACTGCTACGCCTCGTACGCACCCAAAACAGTTGATCATCAAGCTACGAGACTTTGTGAAGGGAAGGGCAAAGTAGGGTTCTAGCTACGCAATATCAGATTCTGTTCGATCGCCACGCACAACCTGTTGCGGGATTCAACTCTCCCGCTGCAGCGGCCGGAGAACAACGGCGACGCTAGTGGCGTCGCCCGCCACCGAACTGGTTGTCGCCGCTACCTTGAAACCGGTCGATGATGAGATCGGCAACCATCCGCGATCGCCCCTACGGGCGCGCCCATGACGCTCCGCGCTCACCTAATTGGGGCGAAGCAAGATCTCCAGGTATTCAGCCGCTTCACTCGTCGCCGACGGCGCCACCGCAGCATGGATACGCATGGTCGTATCGAGAGGAGGTGAAGGGCGGTCCCGAGGACATCTGGGGAGATGATCTCCGAAGCGCTTGATTCGGGACTTCTCATGACCCGGCGACGGGCGGCTCGATCGGCTCTGAAGGAGCGTGCTACGCGGCGGGAAGGCCTTGACCTGACTGGTACAATGCGGGTGCCGAAAGCGATGGCAGACGGGGAGGTACCGGGGATGAGAACAGGCGGTCGAAATAGCCTGGAGGAAGGCCGGCAAGGGGCGCAGGAGTGGTGTGTGGCTTTCGGGGTGCAGTTCGCTCTACTGATGATGCCATCCGCGGTCGTCACGCTCCTGTTCCGGGTGGCCGTCGGCACCGGTTCGGCGTCGGAGGCGGGGCAGACAATCTACGGGCTCGCGATGGTGCTGGCGTTCTTCGTGGGAGCGAGGCTGGTCGGGATATGCCGCCGCTACGCTGAGGACCGGGTGCGGACCAGGATGCAGTTGCGGGATTCCCAGTCCCTATCGCGGCTGGAAGCCAGGCTGGTTCGCCAGGTCTGACAACCTGAGGGGCCGGTCGAGGACGGGCCGCTAGCGGAACATCACGAGCAGGACGACGAACCCAACCGCCAGCACGGCGCCCAGCAGCGGCAGACCGGCGCGCATGTAGTCGCCAAAGCGATAGTTACCGGGACCCATTACCAGGATGTTGGCGGGGTGGGAGAAGGGGGCGGCGAAGCCGGTGGCGGCGCCAAGCGCTACGGCCATAGCGAACATTCGTGGGTCGGCTCCGGCCGCGACCGCGGCGTTGA
>CAYYTN010000069.1:9690-10828 GCA_964474495.1 uncultured Chloroflexota bacterium | reverse complement strand
GGCGGCGGCCGCCGCCAGACGACGAGGCGCCCCGGAACCGGCCGGCGCTTTGCTAAGCTCTGCGACTACCAGCCAAAGCCGGCCGCGTGGCGGCCCCCACCCCGAAGGCTTGCCATGAAATCCGATGCCGGGCCGGCCACCCCGGCACCCGTTCCGCCGTCCGGGCGGGCGCGGCGGCTGATCCTCACCGGGGTGGGGCTCGCGCCGATCGCCGCCGCCCTGGCCGTTCTGGGCACCCGCCTGGGCCGCAACGGCGCCGGCGCCCCCGGCGTCAACAGCGACAGCCGGCTCGCCGAGGTCCGCCCGCGCCCCGCCCCCGACTTCCGCCTGACCACGTTCGACGGAGGGGAGTTCCGGCTTTCCGATCATCGGGGCGAAGTGGTGGCGATCAACTTCTGGGCCTCCTGGTGCGGGCCCTGCCGCCTGGAGGCCGCCCACCTCGAGGCCGCCCACCGGGACCTGGCCCGCGACGGCCTGACCCTGGTCGGCGTCGACCTCTGGGACGAGACCGCCGCGGCGCTCAACTTCATCGACGAATTCAACGTCAGCTACGCCAACGCGCCCGATCCCACCGGGGAGACCGCCATTGAATATGGCGTCGCCGGCATTCCCGAGACCTTCCTGGTCGATCGCAAGGGCGTGCTGCTGAAGCACTGGATCGGCCCGCTCACGGCCGAGCGCCTGGCAGCCCTGGCGCGGCCGCTGCTGGACGAGCCGGCCCCATGATGGACGCCGGCGCCCTGGCGATTCTGCTGATCGTCAACCGCTGGGCCCACGCCCTGGCCGCCACCCTCTGGGTCGGCGGCGGGCTGGTCTACCTGCTGGTCATCGTGCCCGCCGCCCGGCGGCTCCGCGAAGAAGGCCATGAAACCGGCGTCGCCGCCTGGATGAACCGCCAGGCCGGGCGCGTCCTCGGCGGCGGCATCGGCGTCTTCGTGCTCACCGGCGGCGTCATGACCCTGCAACGACTCTCCGAACCCGAGATCGGCGTGGCCTACATCGTCGTGCTGGCCATCAAGGTCTTGCTGAGCGCCACCGGCTTCGCGCTGGTCTGGAAGCGCGGCGAACTCTTCACCGGCATCTCCGGCGGCCCCCTGATCGGGATGCTGCCCGGCTGGCTGCGCAGTAAGGCCGGCCT
>CAYYTN010000069.1:8998-9649 GCA_964474495.1 uncultured Chloroflexota bacterium | reverse complement strand
CAGCGGAGCGTCGAGGCCGCCCTGCTGGCGGGCTAACCGGCTCCGGCGACCCTATAATCGAACGCTCCCGCAAACCACACACTGGAACCCGTCCCAATGACCGAACAAAGCCTCGAAACGGCCCCGCGCCGGGGAGTCTCGCGGCGCCTGCTGGTGCTGGGCCTGGTCATGGTGGTCGCCATCGCCTACCTGGTCTACGCCGCCACCCAGGCCGCCTCGGTCTACTACTACACAGTCGGCGAAGTCCTCAGCGACAGCGGTGCCGTGGAGGGCCGCAGCATCCGCGTGCAGGGTACCGTGGCCGACGGCTCGATCCTGCAGGACGAGACCCGCCTCTGGATCAACTTCGATCTCACCGACGGTGTGGGCCTGATCCCGGTCGTCTACGAACACACTCCTCCGGATCTGCTGGGCTACTCCACCGAAGATCGCTACCAGGATGTGATCGTCGAAGGCCGCCTGGACGCCGCCGGCGTTTTGCAGGCGCGCCACCTGCTGGTGCAGCACGGGGCGGACTTCGAGTCGGTGGATTCGCTGGCCGGCGGGGACTGACCCGGGGGTGGCGGCAGCCGGGGCCCCGGCGTCGGGGGGCATGACCGGGCCCATCGTCCGCGTCCAGGGCTTGCGCCGCCGCCTCGGGGCCACCGAGGC
>CAYYTN010000069.1:7968-8988 GCA_964474495.1 uncultured Chloroflexota bacterium | reverse complement strand
GACCTGCGCCGCGGCGAGATCGTCGTCCTGCTCGGCCACAACGGCGCCGGCAAGACCACCCTGCTGCGCGCCATGAGCGGCCTGCTGCGGCCCGGTTCGGGCGCGGTGCTGGCCGCCGGCCGGCCGGTCATCCACAGCGATCCGGCGTCGCGGGCCGGCCTCGCCTACGTCGGCCACCGGGTCAGCAGCTACGACGAACTGACCGTGCTCGAAAACGTGCGCTTCGTGGCCGCGCTCAACGGAATCGGTCCCGAGGACGACCGGATCGAGGCCGCGCTGCGCGGCGTCAAACTCTGGCGCTTTCGCTCGCGCCGCGCCCGCGAATTGTCACGCGGCATGCGTCAGCGCCTGGAATTGGCCCTCGCCCTGGCCACCGCTCCCGAGGTGCTGCTGCTGGACGAGCCCTACAACGCCCTGGACACCGACTCCCGGGGGGCCGTCGACGCACTGCTCCTGGCGCAGAAAGCAGACGCCGCCCTCCTGATCGCCACCCACGACATCGAGCATGCCGACCGCATCGGCGACCGGGTGCTGCTGCTGCGGCGCGGGCGGTTGATCCTGGACGCCCGCCTTGACGACCCCAACCGGCCGCCGCTGCGGGAGTTGCTCGAACGCGCCACCGCTGCCAACTCCCCAATTCCCGCCGAACCGACCGGCGCGGCGATCCCCATGGACACCTTGACCCGCCGCCGGCCGAGCCCGGTCGCCGCCTGGCGCACCCTGGTGGCCCGCGAATTCCGCGCCGAGTTGCGCAGCCGCGAGTTCGTCCCCGCCATGGTCGTCCTGGGCGTCCTGATGCTGATGGTCTTCAGCATGGCCTTCATCATTCCGCCCGAGGACGCCGCCGCCGTCGCCAGCGGTTCCTTCTGGGCCAGCCTGATCTTCGCCACGATCCTGGGCGCGGTCCGCGGCTTCGCCGTCGAGCACGACCGCGGCACCCTGCAAACCCAGTTACTCGCGCCCATCAGCCGCGCCGCCGTCTTCGGCGGCAAATGGGTGGTCAATTTCGTCTCGATTGGA
>CAYYTN010000069.1:5250-7958 GCA_964474495.1 uncultured Chloroflexota bacterium | reverse complement strand
GCGGTGACCGCCGGGTTCTTCCGGGTGCCGTTCGCCGGGCTCGGGATGGTCGCCATCGTGCTGGTCGCCGCCACCGCGCTGGCCACCGTCGCTACCCTCTACGGCGCGCTGCTCACCAACACCCGCGCCCGCGAATTGCTGGCCCCGGTGTTGATGCTGCCGGTGATCCTGCCGATCATGATCGGCGGGGTCGCCGCCAGCCTGGACACCCTCGCCGTCACCGCCGATTCCGGCAACCTGCCGTGGCTCGGGCTGGTGCTGGCCTACTGCGCGATTCTGCTAAGTTTGTCGATGCTGCTGGTCGACTTCATCTTTGAGGACTGAACCCATCACTTACCCCGGATCGCGGACACTTTGAGCACCGCCATGAAGGCCACTCTCGCGCTGACCCTGCTGGCCATCGGCACGGCGCTGTACATGATCTTCTGGTACGCCCCGGAACACCTCAAACAGCGAAATCTGCAGCGCATCTTCTACGGCCACATCTCGACCGCCCTGGTCAGCTACATCGCCTTCATCATCGTCGCCATCGGCGGGGCCATGTTCCTGATCCGTCGCCAGGCTGCCTGGGACCGTCTGGCCCGCGCCGCCGCCCTGCTCGGCGTCTTCTTCACCACCATCGTCCTGCTCACCGGCTGCGTCTGGGGCTCCGGTGTCTGGGGCGCCTGCTGGAGCTGGGACGCGCGCCTGACCACCACCCTGGTGCTCTGGTTCGTCTACGTCGGCTACCTGATGCTGCGCGGCTACATCGACGAGCGCGAGCGGCAGCGCCGCATCGCCGCCGTGGTCGGCATCGCCGGCGCGGTCATCGTGCCGGTCAATTACCTTTCGGTCTACTGGTGGCGCACCCTGCACCCGCCATCCACGTTGATCTCCGGCGGTGGCGGCGGGCTGGAGCCACCGATGCTGCAGACCCTTATCGTCACCGCCCTGGCCTTTTTGCTGCTGTTTGGCGTGCTGGTGCGGTTACAGGTACGGTTGGAACGCCTCAGCGATCTGACCGAAGATTTGCGCATGGCCGCAATCGCGAAAGAGAACGATCTGTGAGCCCCGAAGACAACCGCCTGCTGCTGCTCCTGCTCGGCTACGGAATCGTCTGGGCCGGTGTGTTCAGCTATCTCGTCTACGCCGTCACCCGGCTCCGCTCGGTGGAGCGCGAGTTGCGCGAACTCGGAGGCGCGGGGGAATCCTCAGTCGCCGCGGCGGAACTCTCCGGCGACGAGTAGCCGGGGCTATTTGTCCGGGCCGGCACAGGCATGAAACCACCCGGACCCCGCCCCCATGCTTGACCTTGCCGACCTGGGCCGCATCGCACTGGGACTGGCCCTCGGCGCGGCCGTCTACGCGACCCTCAGCGGGATGCTGGGTCTGCGGCGCGGGGCGACCGCCCTGGCGCTCAGCGCCCGCAACGCGCTCACCGGCGCGGCCCTGCTGACCGCCGTCGCCCTGCTGATCCTGTTGACCGCCTTCATCACCCACGATTTCGCGATCGCCTTCGTCGCCGAGAACTCCAGTCTGGCCATGCCCGCCGGGCTCACCGCCGCCGCCATCTGGGGCGGCCAGTCGGGCTCGCTGCTCACCTGGGCCTGGATGCTGTCCACGCTGGCCGCCATCGCCGCCTGGCGGGTGCCGCGCACCGCCCCCGAGCTCGCGCCGACCATGACCGCCGTCCTCGCCCTGCTGCTGACGTTCTTCTTGGGACTGCTGGTCTTCGCCAGTTCGCCCTTCGAGGAATTGGCCGTCGTCCCGGCCGACGGCCGCGGATTGAATCCGCTGCTCTGGGACACCGCCATGCAGATCCACCCGCCGGTGCTCACCGCCGGCTATGTGAGCTTCGCAGTCCCCTTCGCGCTGGCGTTCGCGGCGCTGTTGCGCGGGCGCGTCGACCGCACCTGGCTGCGCGCCACCCGCAGCTGGATGTTGCTGGCCTGGTCCTTCCAGGGCGCCGGTCTGATCGTCGGCGCCTGGTGGGCCTACCGGGTCCTCGGCTGGGGCGGTTACTGGGGCTGGGACCCGGTTGAGAACGTTGCCCTGGTGCCCTGGCTGCTCGCCACCGCTTACCTGCATTCCGCCGTCGTCCAGGAGCGCCGCGGCCTGCTCAAGACCTGGAACGTCATCCTGGCGCTGTCCGCCTTCGTGCTCTCGATCTTCGGCACCTTCGTCGTCCGCAGCGGCGTCCTGACCTCGGTGCACTCCTTCGCCACCTCGCTGATCGGCCCGTTCTTTTTCGGGTTCCTGGGGCTGCTCACCATTTCGGCCGCCGCGCTGGTGCTGTATCGCCGGCCACTACTGCGCGCCGACGGGCGGATCGAATCGGTCACTTCCCGCGAGGCCGGCTTCCTGGTCAACAATTTACTGCTGGTCTCGATCGCGGCAGCCACCTTCTGGGGGACCATCTTCCCGATCGTCTCCGAGATCGTGCGCGGCACCAAGGTGGCGGTCGGCGCGCCCTTCTACAACCAGGTCAACGGCCCGCTGATGCTGGCGTTGCTGGCGCTGATCGGGCTGGGGCCGTTGCTGTCCTGGGGGCGCACCCGCCCGCGGCCGGCGTCGCGGCGCTTTGCCGCCCCGCTGGCGACCGGGGTGCTGGTCAGTGCTCTGCTGGCGGCGCTGGGCATGCGCCGGGGCCTGGCGGTGCTGGCCTTCGGAGCGGCGGCCTTCGTGCTGGTCGCGGTCGTCTTCGAGTTAGGCCGCGGCGTGCGCGCCAA
>CAYYTN010000069.1:286-5240 GCA_964474495.1 uncultured Chloroflexota bacterium | reverse complement strand
CCGCCGGCGCTACGGCGGCTACATCGTCCACCTGGGCATGACCCTGATCGCCTTCGCCATCATCGGCACCGGCTTCTTCAAGACCGAGCAATCGGCGGCGCTGGTCAAAGACCAGCCGGTCGCGGTGGCCGGCTACGAACTGACCTTCACCGACCTGAGGCTCTCGTCGGCGCCCGACGTGAGCCTGATCGAGGCGGTCATCGCCGTCGTCCGGCCCAATGGCACCGCTGTCACCGTCGCGCCCGGCCGCCAGGTCCATCGCGGCTGGGAGAGCCAGCCGATCTCGCGCATCGGCATCGACACCGCCCCGCCGGCGCTCGACGACCTCTACCTGCTGCTGACCGCCTGGGACGAAGACGGCGCCACCGCCACTCTGCGGGTGATCGTGAATCCGCTGGTCGGCTATCTCTGGATCGGCGCGGTCGTCTTCTTCGGCGGTGTTCTGGTGCTGGCCTGGCCGGGGGCCACCGTGCGCCGGCCGGTGGACAGCCGCGCCGTCAGCGCCTTAACGCCCGAGGAGGTCACCGCATGAGGCTCATTGCGGCGCTCCTGATGACCCTTTTGCTGGCGGCCGCGACGCCGCTGCCGGCGGCGGCCGATGACTACGAAAACGAGATGTGGGAGATCAGCGAGGAACTGGCCTGTCCGGTCTGCGCCGGACAGAGCATCAAGGACTCCAACGCTCCGCTGGCGCAGCAGATACGGGCGCTGATCCTGGAGAAACTGGCGGCCGGCGAGGACCGCGAGGCCATCGTCGCCTTCGTCGTCGAGCGCTACGGTGAGGGCGTCCAACTGGACCCGCCGAAGACCGGAATCCAACTGGGCGTCTGGCTGGGACCGCTGGTGATCCTGGGGATCGGGCTGTCGCTGGCCGCCACCATGTTCCTGCGCCGCGCCCGACCGGCGCCGGCGGTCGGGCTGGACGACTACCTGGCCCGGGCCGATGAGGACCTTGCCGAGCGGAGGGACGAGTCGTGACCGTCATGCTGGCGATCGCCCTGCTCGGGGCGGCGTTCGCGGCGGTCGCCTGGGCCGCCGAGCCGTTGCTGCGACCGGCGGAAGGCGCCGCGGGCAAGTCTGACGTTGAGCCACCCGGCCCGGATCCGGTTGCCGAGGCCACCGCCAGCATCGGGGTGCTGGAGCAAGACCTGCTGGAAGGCGCGATCGCCCCCGAAGACTTCGCCGGCCTGCGCGCCGATATTCGTTACGGCGCCGCCGGAGCGCTGGCCGCCGCCGAGCAGCGCGAGGCGCGCCTGGAGGCGGCCATCGAGCGTCGCGTCGCCGTGCTGGCCGGTTCCGCGCCGCCCGCCGCTTCGCCGGCGGCGACCCCCGAAGAAGAACCCGCCGAAGGCAGTCGGGGGCGTGCCTGGCTGGCCGGCACAATCGCCGCCGTCGTGGTCTTCATCGGTGTGCTCGCCGCGCTGGTCGTGATCTCGAACTCCTCGGCCCGGCAGAGCCCGGTGGCCGAACTGGCCCTTGCCGACTACCGGGCGCTGGCCTCCGCGCGGGCCTCGTCGGCGGAACTGATCCTGCTGCACGCCGGCGGCCTGCTGCGCAGCGACGATGGCGGCCGGACCTGGACCGATGGCGCGATGCAGGTTGACATAAGTGCGGCAGCCGCAACCGCCGACGGCTTCCTGGTCGCCGGCGACGGGATGGTGAAGTTGGGCTCCGAAGGAGTCGTCGCCATCGACACCGCCGCCGCCGGGATGACCACTCCGCTGCTTGCCCTAGCGAGCGATCCGGCCGGCCCGCAGCGGGCCATCGCCATCGACCTCACCGGCGGCATCTTCACCAGTGACGACGGCGGCGAGACCTGGCGGCGCCTACCTGAAACCGCTCCGCCCACAACCACCGCCGTCGCGGTGATGCGCGAGCAAGGCCTCTTCCTGGTCGCGACGCTGGATCAGGGCCTGCTGGCCGGCGACGGCATCGAAGGCTGGGCCGGAGCCAACGGCTTCGTCAGCGGCGCCTTACCGACGGTCCGGATTCACGACGTCGGCTACGACCCGGACAGCGGCGACACCTACGAAGACCCCTCCGGCCGGCGCTACCGCGGCGCCCTCTACGTGGCCACCGACCGGGGTCTCTTCAAGAGCGTCGACGCCGGCGGTTCATGGCGGGCGCTGGCCCTGGACGGTGAAATCGCCGCCCTCGACGTCGCCGCCGGGGAACCGGCCGCGATCACCGTGGTCGATGCCCGCGGACGGGTCTATCGCAGCCTTGACGGTGGAGTGACATGGCCCGACTCCGAATAGCTCTGCTGGCGCTCGTCCTGCTGCTGGCGCTGCCGGCGACCGCCGGCGCGGAGGGCGACGGCGTCATCAACGGCCGGCTCCAAAACCTGACTCCCGACGGCGCCATCGAAGCCGGTGCGGTCATCACGCTGCGGGCGTTCCGCGACGGGGCGTTCGACCGCGAGGACACGACGGTCGCGGCCGCCAACGGGACGTTCACTTTTGTCGATCTCGACACCGGTCCCGAGTGGGCCTACCGCCTGCTGGCGGTTTACGGCGGTGGGATCTTCGCCGGCGACATCGTCAACTTCGCCGCCGCGCCCACCATCGAGGCGACGCTCACCATCTACGACCCGGCTCCCGCCGATCCCGGGCTGCGAGCCGTGCAGCACTCCATCGTCCTGACTCCCGGCGGCAATCGCTCGCTTGGCGCGTTGCACCTGTTGACGCTGGAGCTCCCGGGCGACCGCGCCTACGTGGCCGGATCCGGAGACGCCGCGGCGCTCGACTTCGCCCTGCCCGCCGATTTCTTCGATTTCCGCCCGCTCGGCGGATTCGAAGCGGCCGAACTGTCCGACACCGACGGCGGCTTTGCCGCCGCGCTGACCCTGATGCCGGGTCCCAACGAGTTCACCTACTCGTACATGTTCCCCTGGGATCCGGGCGGCACCGAAATGACGCTGGCGGCCGGTCCGCCCGGCGCGGCAACGGCGGTTCTGGCGCGGGCCGGCGATCTGACCATTGCCGGCGCGACGGTGCAGGTCGACGAAACGGTGCCCTTCCAGGGCATGACTCTCGAGTCCTGGCGGGTGGCCCCGGCCGCCGCAGGCGCGACGACTGTGCGGCTGCGCGACCCCGCCAGCATCGGCCCGCTGGCCGCCATCGGCCGCGTCCCGTCCGGCGCCTGGGGCGGAGCCGGGGTGGCCCTGTTCGGTCTGTTGCTGGCGGTGGCCATCTGGCGCGGCGGTCACTTGCGAACGACCCGACAACCGGCGGACCGGGCCGAAGTCGAGCGCCTGCTTGAAGAAATGGCCGATCTCGACCGGCGCGCGGCCGAGTCCGGCGAGCGCCCCGGCGACCGCGCCCGCCGCGGCGTTACCAAAGCCGCGCTCCTGGACCGGCTCCGCGCCGACGAATCGCTGCTGGATCAACTGGACCTTCCCGGGCCCGGCTAACGCCCCGGTTTGGCGGCGACCGGCGAACTGCGGGATACTGCCGGGCAACGTTGGCGCCAACCGAGCCCCGCCCCCCTGGAGTAGCCCCCGATGAGCGACCCAATCCGAGTGACAGTCTGGAACGAGTTCCGTCACGAGCGTGACGACGACGATGTCAAAGCGGTGTACCCGGACGGTATTCACTCGGTCATTGCCGGCTTCCTGGGCGAGCAGGATGGCGTCGAGACCCGCACCGCCACCCTGGACGAACCCGAGCACGGCCTGACGCAGGAAGTCCTCGACAACACCGATGTCCTGACCTGGTGGGGGCACCTGCACCACGACAAGGTCGACGACGAGATCGTCGAGCGCGTGCACCATCGAGTCATCAACGGCATGGGCCTGATCTGCCTGCACTCGGCGCACCTGTCCAAGATCTTCCGCCGGCTGATGGGCACCGACTGCATGCTGCGCTGGCGCGAGGCGTCGGAGCTGGAGCGCGTCTGGGTGCTGGAACCGGCGCACCCGATCGCCCGCGGGCTCGGTTCATATTTCGAGGTGCCGCAGAGCGAGATGTACGGCGAGCGCTTTGACATCCCGGCGCCGGACGAGTTGATTTTCACCAGCTGGTTCCAGGGCGGCGACGTCTTCCGCAGCGGCTGCTGCTACCGGCGCTCGCTGGGGCGCATTTTCTACTTCAGCCCCGGCCACGAGACCTTCCCGATCTACTTCCAGGACGAAGTCCAGACCGTCATTAAGAACGCCGTGCAGTGGGTGGCGCCGTCGGGCGTCGAATGGCCGATCGAGGGCAACACGTTGCCGCTGGAAGACATACCGGGGTACGAGCCGCCCGATTTCGCGCAAAAGATGTAGCCACAGGGGGGACCTGATGGAAAGACGAACGCTGGGGAAGACCGGAATCGAAGTGACGCGGCTGGGGTTCGGCGGCGCCCGGATCGGGCTGGATCACGCCACCCAGGAGCAGGCCAACGATCTGCTCAACGGCCTGCTGGACAGCGGCATCAACCTCATCGACACCGCCTCCGGCTACCTGGAGAGCGAGCGCATGATCGGCGAGGCGATCGCCGGCCGGCGTAAGGAGTTCTTTCTGGAAAGTAAGACCCCGACCGACGGCGGCGGCGGCTCCGGTCCGACCTGGTCGAAGGAGTCGATCACCGCCGCCATCGACGGGTCGCTAGGGGACCTGCGGACCGACTACCTGGACATCGTCCTATTGCACAGTTGCGACGCCGCGACCCTGCGCGAGGGTTCGGCGGTCGAGGCGCTGATGGCCGCCCGCGACGCCGGCAAGACCCGCCACATCGGCTACAGCGGCGACGGCGACAACGCCCTGGCGGCTATTGCGATGGGAGTGTTCGAGGTGTTGCAGACCTCCTGCAACGTGGTTGACCAGAGCGGCCTGGACAAAGTCATCCCGGCGGCGCAGGCGGCCGGGATGGGGGTGGTGGCCAAGCGGCCGATCGCCAACGCCGCCTTCGCCAAGGACGAATCGCCCTACGGCTATGCCGATGAGTACTGGTCGCGGGCGCGCTCGCTGGTGGT
>CAYYTN010000069.1:0-273 GCA_964474495.1 uncultured Chloroflexota bacterium | reverse complement strand
GAGGGCGCGCCCGACGACCGACTGGAGCTTTCGCTGCGCTTCACGCTGTCGATGGAAGGCATCGACACGGCGATCGTCGGCACGACGCTGCGCGAGCACGCCCTGAGCAACATCGCGCTGGTCGAAAAGGGCCCGCTGCCGGCTTCGGTGGTGGACGACGTGCGGCGGCAGTTCGCCGAGCACGGCGCGGGTTGGCGGCAACTCACCTAGGCCCGCACAGTGCCCACACAGTGCCCACCCGCCGCCCACCCAGAGCCCACACACTGCCCACAC
>CAYYTN010000068.1:10555-10924 GCA_964474495.1 uncultured Chloroflexota bacterium | reverse complement strand
TCCGCGACCGCCTCCGCGAGGCCGGGATCGCGGTTACCCGACTGGACGCGTACCGCACCGTTCCAGCGGATCTGCCCCCGGATCGAATTGCATCCGCCCTGGCCGAGATCCCCGAATGGGCCGTGTTCACCAGTCCTTCGGCGGTTCGCAGCACCTTTGACGCGCTCGGTCGGGCCGGGCTCGCCCTGCCGGAAACCACCCGCCTGGCCGGCATCGGTCCCATCACCGCCGCGGCCGTCGCCGAACGCGGCGTATCGGTTGCGGCCGTCGCCGATCCACACACCTACGCCGGGCTCGTCAGCGCCCTGGTCGCCGAAAGCGAAACCCGCGATGCCTGATCCCGAACGCATTGACCTCACCAGCCGCCCC
>CAYYTN010000068.1:0-10545 GCA_964474495.1 uncultured Chloroflexota bacterium | reverse complement strand
CTCGACTCGCTGCGGCGCCTCGTCGCCGAGACCCGGCTCTCGGTCGACTCGCTGGTCTACCCGCTCTTCATCGAACCGGGCGCCGGCATCAAGCAGCCCATCGAATCCATGCCCGGCCAATCGATCCTGTCCCCCGACCGCGCCGCCGAACTCGCCCGCCAGGCCGCCGATCTCGGCATCCCGGCGGTCCTGCTCTTCGGCCGGCCGCGCCACAAAGACGACACCGGCTCCGACGCCCACGCCGCCGACGGCGCGGTGCAGGAAGCCATCCGCCGCATCAAGGACACCGTCCCGGACCTCACCGTCATCACCGACGTGTGCCTGTGTGCCTACACCAGCCACGGCCACTGCGGGGTGCTCGACGGCGAGACCATCGACAACGACCGCTCGGTCGCGGCGATCGCCGAAGTCGCCCTTTCCCACGCCGCGGCCGGCGCCGATCTGGTGGCCCCGTCGGACATGATGGACGGCCGGGTCGGCGCCATCCGCCCGGTTCTCGACGGTGCCGGCCACTCCGAAACCGCGATCATGGCCTACGCCGCCAAGTACGCCAGCGCCTTCTACGGCCCGTTCCGCGAGGCGGCCGACTCGGCCCCGGCCTTCGGCGATCGCCGCAGCTACCAGATGGACCCGCCCAACATCCGCGAGGCGCTGCGCGAGATCGAATTGGACATCGCCGAGGGCGCGGACATCGTGATGGTCAAGCCGGCGCTCGCCTACCTGGACGTCATCGCGGCGGCCCGCCGCCGCTTCGATCTGCCGCTGGCCGCCTACAACGTCAGCGGGGAGTACGCAATGGTCAAGGCCGCCGCCGAGCGCGGCTGGATCGATGAGCGGAAGGTGGTCACCGAGACCCTGACCGCCATCGCCCGGGCGGGCGCGGGGATCATCGTCACGTACTGGGCGCTGGATTTCGCCCGCTGGCGGAGTTAGCCGGCGGACGACCGGGACGACGGCGCTAGATGCGCTCCAAAACGAGAAAGCAGTCGTGGGCTGCCTGTGGCCATGTTGTGCGGCGGACTTCCTAACCAGCGGTAGATCCACCCCAACAGAAACAGCATGTGTTTGCGGTAGTTCTACCCCAAACAAGAAGGCGGTCTGAGACCGCTAGACGGCGCACTCGCCTTCGCCGCGTTCCATGACGTACTGGCGATCGCGTTCCCAGTCGATGAACTGCTCGGCGTCGTCCGAGTATTCCGGAGTCAGTGAGAGGCTGGAGAGCAGTTCGTTGAAGTAGGCCGGTTCGCGTCGATCGACGTAGTCGTTGAACGGCTCATCGTCCTCGCGCCGGTTTTCCTCGTAGTCCACCAGCAGGCGCTCGACGGCGGTCGGTACCCGCTTTGCCGGGAGTCGGGTTTTCAGCAATTTGCCGATCCGCAGCTCGACGCCGGCACGCCGGTTGCCGCCGACGAAGACGTGATAGGCCGGTATCTGCCGGTCGCCGCTTTTCATCGTCGCGCCGTGAAAACCGATGTTGCCGAGGTGGTGCATCCCGCAGGAGTTCGGGCAGCCGCTGATGTTGATGAGGACCTGGCTGGTCAGGGGGTCCTGGATGTACATCTCCTCGACCTTCGCCTGCACGGCCCGGTTCAGCCCCATCGAGGACGTGATCCCCAGCTTGCAGCTGTCGGTGCCGGGGCAGCTCACAACGTCGTTGATTCTCTGCGCGCCGGCGTTCCCCAGATCCAGCCGGCGCAGCCCCTGCCAGACGGCGTAGAGGCTGTTGTCCGGGATCCAGCGCAGCACGATGTTCTGCCATGGGGTCGTGCGCGCGCGCCCGGCGCCGTGGTCATCGATGATTGCGGCGAGTCCCCGGAACTGCTCCGGCGAGAGGTCGCCCTGGTTCACCTTCACCTCGATGGCCGAGTAGCCCGCCTGGCGCTGCGCGACGACGTTCGACGCCACGAAACGATCGAAAAGCTCGCGGTCGGCCGGGTCGATTTCCGGCGCCGTAGCCGGACCGGCCGGAGCGTCGCGCTCTTCGTCATCCTGGAACAGCAACTCTTCCACCGGGTAGTCCTTCTTTGCCCAGTCGCCCCGCAATTCCGCTTCCACCATTTCGCGGAACGCGTCGATGCCGACCCGGTGGATCAAGAACTTGATCCGGGCCTTGGCGCGATTGCGACGCAAATCGTCCGACCGCTCGAAGATTCGCAGCACCGCCTCGGTGATACGCAGGTAGTCGTCCACCGAAACGAAGTCGTAGAGCTCGAAGGTGTTCCGGGCGAAAATCGACAGACCGCCACCGGCCAGGATGCGGAACCCTTCACTTCGCGGCCGTCCACCTGACTTCACGCGCGAGATGTAGGCCATGTCGTGGATTTCGCCCAGCACCCGGTCAGTGTCACTGCCGCTGAACGAGACTTTGAACTTGCGCGGGAGCAGCTGGGTCAGCGGGTTGCGCACGAAGTAGCGCACCAACGCCCCGGCGTAGGGCGTCGGATCGAAGATCTCGTCCGGCGCGATCCCGGCCCAGGCGTCGCCGGTGACGTTGCGGACCGTGTTCCCGCAGGCTTCCCGCGAGGACAGCCCGGCCTTCGCCAGGGTCCGCAGCGCCTTCGTGGCCAGCGGCAACAGGCCGTGGTGATACTGGACGTTTTCGCGAGTGGTCAGGTGGCCCTTCTTCAACGGCGCGTAGTCTTCGGCCACGGCGCCCAGCGCCCGCAACTGATCTGAATTGACCCCGCCGAAGGGCAGCTTCACCCGGATCATCTGCCGGTCCGGCTGGCGCTGCCCGTAGACCCCCTGCTTGAGCCGGAAGCCGATGAAGGTGGCCTCCTCGGTGTTCCCGCGCAGGAACTCGCCGGCCTCGGTGTCGAAATCCTCGAACTCTTCTTCCAGGATCGGGATGACCGGGCCGGGAAGCTGTTTCGTCTCTCGTGCCATGAAGGTTTCTCCGCCCGTCTCGGGCAAGTTCTACTGTCCGGCTCCCCCGCCGTTCCCCGCTTCGCTAATTATAAGCAAATCTATCAATTAAGTATATAAAAGCCTGCCCTCACCGCACCACTCGACTCCGGCCGGACCCTACTCGCTTTCGGGGTTGATGAACAGCCCCATCCGCGGCAGCCGCTCTTCGCTCACCATCTGGCCGCTCAGGACGCCGTCCACCAGGGTCAGTTCGACCACCACCGCGGTTCGCTCCTGGACATCGTCGATTCCGCCGAACGGGCACTCGCTGCCGCGGTCCAGCCGGGTCCACAGGAGGCTGATCGTGCCGGTGATGGTCCCGGTCGCCGGATCGTACGAAAGGTCCTGCCCGGTCAACTCGCGGCGCGATGCGCTTATGCAATCGACTTCGAAAGACTGGGTTTCGCCCGACGCATCGAGGGTGAATCCGCTGTAGTCGGCTCGCTCGATGTCGTACGCGAACGCGGTGATTTCAACCGCGGTCCCCTCAATCGCGAAGACTATCTCGTTGCCGAACACGACCGTGTCCTCGGGCAGCCAGAACTCGGTCGCCACCACCAGGCTCAGCGCCGTCGCGACCGCGACGGTCCGCGTGGCGGTTTGCCCGTCCGGCGACGCGGCGGTCAAGGTGACCGTGTAGCTCCCGGCGTCGGCGAACGCGTGCTCGATGATCGCTCCGGGAGGCTCGATGTCGTACGAGGCCGCCGTGCCGTCGCCGAAGTCAACGTCCAGGATGTAGGGCGCAATCGCACCATCGATTTCCACCACCCCGCCGCTGATCCCGACCTCGATCGCCACGGTTTCGCCGGGCGCCGCCGTGGCCGGCGTACCGATGACCTCCAGCACCAGGGCCGGCGCCTCGGTGACCGCCAGTTCGAGGAAGGCGTCGGCCTCCTCGCCGTTGCGATCGTCGAAGACCGTCACCCCGACCGCCACCAACCCGGCCTCCGCCGTGGTCAGCTCAACCGCGGACGAGGCGCCGTCGACGTCGCCGTCTGGGAGGCCCCAGACGTAGCGCAGCTCGGCGTCGTCGGCCTGACCCGCCACCCGGGCCGTCAGCGTCACGGACTGACCGGGATACGGCGCCGCCGCGGACGGCTCGATCTCCACGGTCATGCCCTCGATCACGCGGATCACCAGTTCGGCTTCGGCCTCCGCGTCATCCGCGTCGAACACAATCACCGACACCAGGTAGTCGCCGGCCTCCGGGAACTCCACGGTCACCGCGGACTCTTTCTCCCCGGGGTGCACGCCCAGCACCTCCGGCAACCGCCATAGGTAGTCGTAGGACTGTTCGGAGATTACGTAGTTCTCACCGCGCAGGATGCCGCCCCGGCCGGTGGCGACGATCCGCACCGGTTTGCCGACCGTGACCCGCGCCGGCGAGGCGTCCAGCTTCACGGTCAGCGGCAACGGCGGCTCGATCAGCTGCGAGAACGTCGCCGTCTCGCCGAGAACGTCCTGGGCCGTGACCTGGAATACCGTGGCCAGCCCGGCGGTCAATTGCACCGGCCCGATCTTGCCGCAGCCGCCCTCGCGGTAGCCGTATTCGCCGAGCTCGATGTCAACCGTGCCGGACACCGCGCCCAGCACGTCCAGGGTCACCGCGTAGCCCGGCTCGCCGCCCTGGGCACACACCTTGAAGGTGAGCGGCACGGTGCCGTCGCCGGCGCTTTCTCCGATCACGACTCCGAAGTCGCTTATCTTCAGCGGATCGGCCGGAACCTGCGCCTGAGCCGTCAGGATGCTCCACTGGCCGGTCGCCCGATCGGTCGTGACCACGCGATCCAGTGACGGCCGGGTTTGCGGAATTGGTGGGAGAACGACAGCGTCGCGCCCAGCCCGTCCAGCACCGTCTCGCCCACCTCGTCCGAATCGCTGAACGAGTATTCGACGTGGAAAGGCCCCACCGCTCCGGTACACAACACCGATGCCTTCACGCTGAAGGTGAGACTCAGAAGTTCCTCGACCTCAGCTCGCTTGTTCCAGCCGCTAAGGCGGGTGCAGGCCGTCCATCGACCGTGTCCCAGACCGAAGGTGCTGAATCCCAGCACCCCGACGGTGTATTCCCCGTTCTCCAATTCTCCGGAGTAGATGGAGAGTTCACCATCCGCATCGATCTTGTACAGCGCCAGCCCTTCGGTATCCGTCCCCGCCGGGATCGGCAGCCGTACCGTCACCAGATCGTCGAATTCCGCGCTCGCCGCAACCCGGAAGAATTCCCCGACCGGCGTCACCCCCTCCGGCAGCGGCGGGGTGGCCGCGGCCGCGATCTCCACCGTCGCCCCCACGGGCAGCACGCCCGCCGCGATGTCCACCACCACGCCGGCGGCGTTCTCCAGCAACAGTCCGTCCTCGCCAACGGTGCCGCCGGCCGCCGCGCTCTCCGGCTCTGCCGCCGTCGCCGCCGCGACTTCATCTCCGGCTACCGCCTCATCCGCGTCACCCCGCAGCAGCAGAAACACCGCCGCCACCACGACCGCCACGACCACCACCAACGCCGCCAGCACCGGCCGGCCGAGGCCGGTCCCGCGGCCAGTTTCCATTGCGGGCGGCCGCGCCGGGGTTCCGGACGGGGCAGTCGAAGCCCGGGGCCCCGGCAGGGCGGCGCCGCACTCGCCGCAGAAGCGGTCGCCACCGTTGTGCTCGGTCCCGCAACTCCCGCAGAACGGCACCCGCAACTCCTTGCTGCCCGCCATGGCCGGAACCGCCCCGCGCGGCCCCCACCCCAGATTCCGTCGCAGAATACACCGGCCTCGACCGGCGCCCCCGGCGCGGTGCTACACTCCCGCCGATCCGACCCGAATCGCCCCGGCCGACCGAGCACCACCCCCCCTTCCACCCCCCAGGAAAACCGGCCATCGCCGCCCACTCCGCCAATGACGCAACCGACGGCCCCACGGTAGCCGTGCCGGCCGGCCGCGGGCTGATGCCGACGCTGCTGCTGGGGATGTTCGCCACGATCCTGGTGCGCAGCAGCTACGGGCCGCTGCCGGTCCTCATCGCCACCGACCTGGGCACTACCGTCCCGGTGGTCGCCCAGCTGCTAACCGTCGAGGCCGCGCTCACCCTCACGGCCGCCATCATCCTGGCGCCGCTCTCTGACCGCGTCGGCCGCCGCCGCACGGCACTCATCGGCATCCTCGCCCGCGTCATCGGCGCCATGCTGGTCGCGGTCGCCCCCAATCTGCTCGTCCTGTTCCTTGGCGGCGCCTTCCTGGGAATCGGTTTCGGCGGCCTCCTGCCCCAACTTTTCGGCAGCATCGTCGCCTCCTACCCCGGCTCGAGCCGCGACCGCCGGATCACCGCCATCATCATGGCCTCCCGCATCGCCATGGTCAGCGCCCCGCTCCTGTCCGGTTTCCTCGCCGGCCAGATCCACTGGCGCGCCGCCTACGTCGTCGGCGCCGCCATAACCGTCCTCGCCGCGCTGGCCATCTTCCGCTTCCTGCCCCCCGACCGTAAGAGCGACGCCCGTTCCGCCTCCTTCCGCGATGTGGTCCTGGTCGCGATCGTTCGGGTTCTCCGCAATCGAGCGGCCCTCTTCGCGCTGCTCGGCAACCTGTTCTACGCCTTCGGCACCTACGGGATCGAATCGTTCCTGGGCGCTTTCGTCGCCCAGGTCTACGGGCTCGAATCCGAAGACGCCGGACTGCTGCTCGCCATCGGCCCGGCATTCTCCTTCGCCGGGCTGGTCATCGGTGGCCGTGCCCGGCAGAGTCTGCGCCTGCCGATCCTGATCGCCGCCTCGCTGATCTTCGCCATCGCCGCCACGTTGCTGCTCACCGTTCGCGGCAGTCCGCCCTTCATGGCCGCCATGTACGCCACCTGGGCCTTCGCCGCGGGCTTCCGGCTCACCTGGATCTGGTCGCTGGCGCTCGACCTGGCGCCGGGCCAGCGCAGCGCCGTGACCGGGCTCACCGAGGTCACCTTCGCCGGCGGCACCATGCTGGGGTCCGCCTCCGGCGGGCTCGCGCTGGCCTTCGGTGGCTACTCGGCGCTCGGGTGGCTCCTCGGTGCCGCCACCCTCGTCAGCGCCCTCGCCTTCGTTCTCGCCTTCGCCCTCGCCCGCGCCCGCGCTACTTCCTGATCCCTAGCCCACCTCGGCCGCGTAGCGCCGCGCCTGCGCCACGTAGTCCACCCCGGTCATCGCGATGAAGCCTTCGCGGAGCCGATCGGTCACCGGGCCCGGGATGGTCGGGCCGATTGTGTGCCCGTCCACGGTCGCCACCGGCAGCATCACGAAGGAAGTCGTGCAGAAGATGGCCTCGTCGGCGTTGATCGCGTCGTAGGCGTCGATGTTCTTCTCGGCGAACGGCACGCCCACTTCGGCGGCCACGTCGATCAGCGCGCTGCGGGTCACCCCCATCAGGATGTTGCGCGGCTCCGGGGAGATCAGCACCCCGTCCTGCACGATCATGAAACTCCAGGCCGGGCCCTCGGTGATGAAGCCGTCTTCGTCGGTCATCAGCGCCCAGGCGTCACGGTCCACCAGCTCCGCCTGGGCCTGCGCCAGTCGGTAGTAGATGCGGCTGGTGTTCTTCACCTTCGGGTCGATCAGCCGCGCCGGTACCGAGCGCTGATTTGTGATCTGCGCCGCGACACCGGTTTCGTAGAACGGCGCCCGGGGCGCCAGCATCTCGCGCAAGGGCTGCAGGTAGATCACCACGGTCGGCTCGGCGGGCAGTCCGGGGACGCCCGGCGGCGGCCCGTTGGAGACGTACTGCCGGATCATGTAGTCGTCGCCGTCGGCGAAGTGTCCCTGGTTGCGTTGGGTGGTCGCCCGGGTCGCGGCCTCCAGCTCATCGATGTCCATGCCGCAGTCGATCCCGACCCGCTTCATCGAGGCGTAGAGCCGCTCCAGGTGCCCCCATTTGCCGCGCAGCCGGAACGGCACCCCGGCGAACGTCCGGGTCACATCAAAGACCATGTATCCGAACATGACCCCGGGATCGAATACCGATACCGCCGCCCGCGCCTCCGGCACATAGCGCCCGTTCTGGTAGACCAGTAGCCCGTCCGCCATTTGCGTCTCCCAGTGTCGCGGTACAACCCGGGCAGATTCTAGCCGCGGCCGGTCCGTCCGGCCTCGTGCCCTGAGTCGCGTCTGCCCCGGCCCTGTGCCTACCGATGAGTCACTTCAAGCTGGGAATCGACCTCCTCCCGCTCGGGGAGCAAGTGACAGAGGCGCCCCTCGACTAACATGGCCGGTGTAGCGGGGTATCGGGACCGGGCTCGCGCGAATGGGGGACTGCGGTATGGCGGACTACACCGGCGATTGGCCTATCGAGTATCCGGATCAGCTGACCGTTGGAGATCCCGCCGGCAGCATCGCCGTCTGTTGCCTGTGGTCGAAACGCGACCCAATCGCCGCTCAGTTGGCCTCCGACCAATACGCCGTCATCGGACAGCTCTATTCGCGCGCCGGACTGAACGGCATGCTCCGCAACATCATCGCCAATCCATCCATCCGGTGCCTCGTTGTGACCGGACACTCCCTGACCGACAGCTACGAAGCCCTGTCCAGCTTCTTCGATTCTGGCCTTGATTCGAGCTGGACGATCCCCGGGAACGGCGGCCAAATCGATCGTGAGCTGCCGATTGCCGACCTGGATGCGCTGCGCCAAAACGTCACGCTGGTGGACCTCCGGGACGAGTCGGACTTCGCCGCCGCGTTCAACGCGCTGTCAGAACGCTTCAGCGATCAACCGCCGTTCGCCGCCCCGCGGACCTACCCAAAGACCGTCCCCGAAGCGAGCACCTTTCCCAGCGAGTACATGGGCTTCGTGGTGCGGCAGAACACAATCCTGGAGGCCTGGCGAGAGAGCCTCTGGACGATCATGAACTTTGGCGAGGCCTCCCCCACGGACTTCGGTATACCGCAGAAGGAGGTGCTCGGTCTGCTCTCGGTCATCGAACAGCCTTCGCCAGAGATTGAATCGCTGCCCGATTGGGCGCCGTTCACCGGCGCCGATGTCGAAGGCTACCTGGACCGATTCTTCGAATCTGAAGAACAAGACGGCATCGCCTACAACTACGGCTATCGCCTGCGGGCAAGATGGGGGATGGACCAGATCGATTCTCTGGTCGAGGAGATCGAGCGCTCCGGCTCTTCCCGCCGCGCCCTCGCCGTTCTCTGGGACCCCGCGACCGATGGTGGATCGGCCGAACCGCCGTGCCTGACGACCGTTCAAGTAGCCCTGCGCGCCGGACGCGTTTACCTCATGGCATATATACGCAGCAACGACATGTTCCGCGCCTACCCGCTCAACGCCGCCGCGCTGGCGCTGCTGCAAGAGTCCGTTCGATCGCGCCTGCCCGGCACGGAGACCGGCGCCCTGTCGATACTGTCCTTCTCGGCGCACGTGTATTCCGACTGCTGGGACGACTGCCGCCGGGCAGCCGCGGAACATGAAGACCATCGACGAAAGTTCGAGCAGGACCCCCGGGGTAGTTTCGCTTTTCGGATCGAAGACGATGAACTAGTCGCTGACCACTTCACCGAGCAAGGCGACCTGGTGCAGACGTTGCGCGCCAAAGCCGAGCATGTTCTCGCGGCCGCAATCGGCCCCTATGTCAGCCGGGTGGACCACGGGCTCTACCTCGGCGGCGAAGTCTCACAACTGGCCCTCGCCGGTCGAAACCTCACGCCTTTCGACCAGGGGCCGGCCGGCCAGCCGCGGCCGCCATCCTCGGCCCGGTAGCAAGCCCTCGAACCAGACCGGTGAACTCGACCGGACGGACCCGACTCACCAAGTCCGGCCCGCCGAAGCCCGGCTCTAGTAGCCGAGCGTCCCGTCCAGGGTGGCGCGGGTCGCGTTCATCTTGTTGCCGTCGTTCTCGTAGACGTATTCAATGCGGCCACTCGCGTCGGCGAAGCGTCCGCTGCCGCCCCTGGCGATCAGGATCACCGTTGTCACGACGGTCTTGCCGCGGTTCTCCGTGCAGAGCCGGGCGTACTTGTCGACGCGGGTCTTGATCGCGTCGCCGTTGGCGGCGATCAGCGCCACGTCGCCCTTGGCCGATACCTGGATGTACTTGCCGGTCTTGCAGTCCGGGGGGCGGTGGTAGGTGCGCTTGACGTCGATTCGCCCCTTTAGCGAACCATTCCCCATGTGGGTGGCGTTCAGCGAGCCATCAATGACGCCGCTGACCTTGCCGGTGGCCGTACCTTTGAACGGTCGCGAATCGCTGTCGGCCAGGGCCACCGAGATCATCGCCACCGTCAGCAGCGCCGCCGCCACCATCGAAATCAATACGCGCATCGAGACGTGCTTCATGGTGGACTCGCCTTCAGAAGTATCAGATCTGCCCCAAATCCGTTGGCATAATAGAGGTATCACCCGGCTATCGCACATCGGCCGTCGCCACCGGAAGTTCAGCCGAAGCAAGAGCCGCTCCGAAATCGATCCCGAAGCTCCTGGCCCCGGGTCAATGCGGGGGGCGAAGGTTCAGCCACAAGTCCAACTCGAACCCTCAATCCGAAGCAGGTGCCGAGGGCAGGACTTCAGTCCTCAAATCCGGGGGAGAGACCGGGAATCCCTGCGTGGTGCCGGGGGCGAAACTTGAGACCCCAAATCCAACCCGAAGGAACGGCTCATTCCTGGTGCCGGGGGCAGGACTTCAGCCCCTAAACCC
>CAYYTN010000067.1:9535-11064 GCA_964474495.1 uncultured Chloroflexota bacterium | reverse complement strand
CGGAGAACGGCCCGTCGATTATCTTCACGGTTTCGCCGACGGTCAGGCTGACCTGAGCGCGGGGAACCTCGCCCTTCATCTGCTTGAAGATGGAGTCGACCTCGGATTGCGGCAACGGCGTCGGCCGGTTGCCGGCGCCGACGAAGTTGACGACCCCGGGGGTGTTGCGCACCACGTACCAGGCGTCGTCGTTCATCGCCATCCGCACCAGCACGTAGCCCTGGAACATCTTCTTCTCGACCCGGCGGCGCTCGCCGTGGCGGACTTCTTCGACGATTTCAGTCGGAACCACGACCTCGTATATCTGGTCCTCAGCCTCCATGGAAGCTATGCGGTGGAGGAGGTTTTCCTTCACCTTGTTCTCGTAGCCCGAGTAAGTGTTCACCACGAACCAGTGACCGGTTTCTACTGCCATGAAGTGCCTATCCGAAGACCAGGTCGGCGAGCCTGGCCACTCCGTAGTCGAACAGTCCCAGGAACAATGCCAGCGCGATGCAGACCCCGACCACGATGGCCGTGAGCCGAACGGTTTCCCGCCGGGTGGGCCAGTTGGAGCGCCGCAACTCGGCGATCGTGTCCCGCACGAAACGCAGCGGTCCGAAGGATCGACCGCCGTGCGCACGCGCGGCCCGAGCACTTCGTCTGGCCATAGGATTTCCCCGGGTCTCTCAATTCACCAGCCATCAACACGGCTATCGCTTTTCGCGATGGTCCGTGTGCCGCCGGCAGGTAGAACAGTACTTCTTGATCTCCAGCCGGCCGGTGACAGTACGCCGGTTCTTGGAGGTGGCGTAGTTCGCCGAATCACAGATGTCACAGGCCAACTGCACCACCGCCCGGTCCTCTCGTTTGGGCACGACGTCAGATCCTTCAAACTGCAAAACAAAGCGGCCCTCAGGCCGCCGTCGCCATTATGCCACATTCGCCGGTCCGCGCGGGCCAACTTCGTCCCCGTCGCTACGGAATCGCGAAATACCGATCGGCGGTTCCGGGACCGCCGATCGGCGAGAAGAAAGTCGGGTCGACGGTCAGCCGCAATCCCGCCGCTCCGACCGGCACCTCGAAGGCAACCCAGCCGCGATGCCGGCCTCCGGGGAACAGTTCCACGTCGATGCCCGGCGACGGGATGGTGATGAACGGCATTTCAAGCTCGGTCCCAGAGGCGTCGAGGAGGCTGAAACTGAATGTGGTCATAGCGGTCGGTTCATCGGCGGACCCGACGTTGCGTACGTCCACCAGCAGCAGCAGGTATTCCATCCCTTCGCCGGCGGGATCGTTGAAATCGCTGGCCGCCAGCACCGCGGCGAGCGCTTCCGGCCCGCGCACGACTTCGATGATCTCGATTTGCCAGGTCGGACCCGAGGTCATCTCGCCGACCCCGGCCGGGGCCTGCGGATCGATCCCGACATCGTTCCGCTCGGCCAGCGGTCCCGCCGCCGCGGGCACGCTGGCCCCGGGCTCGAGCGCCAGGTAGCGATCGAACGCCGGGTCCGGGAAGAAGGGGGCGCCGAAACGCAGCGACAGGTTCG
>CAYYTN010000067.1:0-9525 GCA_964474495.1 uncultured Chloroflexota bacterium | reverse complement strand
ACGTAGGTGGCCCAGCCTTCAACGACGGCGCCCGGGTAGATGTAGTGCGAGAACGCCGGATCAAAGGAATCCACGAAGGGCACCGGGTAGAGGATGTTCTCGCTGCCGGTGGGCCGCAGCGCGAACTTGGTGATCTCGGCGGGCTCGCCGGCGCCCATATAGCGCGCCCTGATACGCGCGGCCACGTATTCGTGGCCCTCGTCCGGAGGCTCTACAAACGGTGAGGCCGCCTGGAGATCGGCGAGCAGATCGTCGCCGCGCCGGGCCTCCAGCACAGTGATCTCCCACTCGGCGTTCACGACCGGCGCGCCGATGGGAGCCGGATTGGTGCGGGTCAGCCCGACATCGGTGGGCTCGGGGAACGATTCGCGGTCGGTCGGCACGCTCGCGCCCGGTTCCAGCGCCAGGTAGCCGGTGGAGTAGATACCATCGATCACGAAGGGCCCGAAGACCAGGATCAGATCGGTTTCATCCGGCGACACTTCGAAGGCGATCCAGCCGTCGGTGTTGTCGCCCGCCCCCAGCGGGACATCGAGCCCGGGCTCGGTCTGGAACACCAGCGCCGGATCGAACGAGATGCTGCTGGAGCCGGTCAGCCGGTAGGCCTGGATCTGTGACCCGCTGTCCGGGCCGGTCCCGTCGTTGGCGACCGACAAGTGAATCTGGACGTATTCGTTTCCCGCGGCCGGCGGGCCGTTGAAGCTGTTGGCCTCCAGCAGGTTCGCCAGGGCCGCTTCGCCGCGCAGGAATTCCAGGACCTCGACCGTGTAGCCGTTCAACTCAATGGTCGAGCCGATCGCCAGGGGCTGCTCGCGATTGCCGCGATCTCCGGCCGCCAGCGGCGTCGGGCTCGGTACCGGCTCGTCTTCAATTGCCGCCATCCCCAGCAGCAGCGTGAACAGCGCCAGCGCCAATTCCTCTTCGGTGACTTCGGTCGCATCCGCCGGCGCGACGAAGTCGAATTCGCCTCCCCAGACCAGGTCGACCTGGGTGCCGGAGGTCTCGCCTTCGGCCGGGACGCTGCGCATGGCCACCGGCAGGTAGGTCTGCGTGTCCACCAGCAGCAGGGCGGATGGATCGTCGGCGTTCTCCAGCACGAAACAGGCCCGGCCTTCGCCACAGACCTCGACGGCGATGGCGGTCAGGGGCGCTTCGGCCAGCGCCGCGCCGGGAGTCAGATCGCCGGCCACGCTCTCGCCGGTCACCGCGTTCCCGCTCGGCCCCGCCAGCCAGTCGATCGTCTCCCCGGCCGTCTTGCCGCGCACGAAGGTCCGCTCGCCAACGATCAGCAGCTCCATCCAGGCCGCGCCTTCGGTTTCTCCGACCGTCACCCGCATCCAGGTGTCCCCGGTGCTTTCCCGGTAGGCGATTTCCGCCCGTTGCACCGGCCCTCCGGCCTGTTGCTCGGCGGTTGTGGCCTGGATCAAGTCCGGAGGATCGGCCGCCAGCGCAGCCACGAAGCGGTCATGGTCGTAGTCAGCCGGTCGTGGCCCGGGAGTCGGAGTCACGCTCGGGACGGTGGTGGGTGTGGCGGTCGGCCGCGGTGTCGGCGTGTCCGGCGGCGCCGGGGTGCTGGTGGGGGGCGGTGGCGGCGCGGGCGCGGCTTCCGCCACCGGCGCCGCGGCGGCACCACTATCGGTGGCCGGGCTCGATTCGCTATCGCATGCAGCCAGCGCCACCGCCAGCAGCAACACCATCGCCAGTACAAATCGCTTCATTCCAGGATTCCCTTCCTCTTCTGTCGCGATCGCCCGGAGAGAGCCTACCGCCGGACCGGTCCATTCTAGCCACCCATGGCGGCTTCAAGCGGCTCTACACGGTTTCGCCAGCGGCGCTTCCACCCGCTACCATCGCAACCCAACCTGCCCGGGAGGCCCACCGTGTCACTGCGCATCGCCATCATCGGCTGCGGACGTATCCTGAACGCCCACCTGCGCGGGCGGAAGCTGCTGCAGGACCGCGGGCTCGCCGATTTCACGATCACCGCCCTCTGCTCGCGGAATATCCAGGACGCACTGATGTTCCGGTCCCCGGAAGACGGCGTCGCGCCCCGGGAACCGGTCACCGACGCGCCGGCGGACGGCCTCTCG
The DNA here is from genome assembly GCA_964474495.1 of uncultured Chloroflexota bacterium. Lineage (GTDB taxonomy): Bacteria > Chloroflexota > UBA11872 > UBA11872 > VXNJ01 > JASLPR01. Next base: position 7,435 of record CAYYTN010000067.1, on the reverse strand, counting down.
GCCCGCCACCACTACGTGAGCGAACTCCAAGCGAACCCGCCCGCCGTCTACGACGACTACCGGCAGGTGGTCGCCGACGAGAACGTCGACGCCGCGATCGTGCTCACGGCGCTGGATTCCCATCACGAAATCTGCGTGGCGCTGGCGGAGGCCGGCAAGCACGTCTTCGTCGAGAAGCCGCTGGCCATCACCGTGGCTGCCGGCCGCCGGATGGTCGAGGCCGCCGACCGCGCCGCGGTGGTGCTGGCGACGGCCGAGGTGGCCCGCTTCAAGGCCGACTGCCGCGCCCGCCACTGGGCCATCGAAGCCGGGCGAATCGGCGCGGTGCGCATGGTCCTGTCCGGGATGATGGGCCATCCCGACTGGTCCCCGGACCACATCGTCGGCGACACCCCCTGGCGGCACCAGAAACTGCGCGGCGGCGGCGGGCCGACCATCGACCTGGGGGTGCACCGGTTGAACCAGATCGAGTACGAGTGCGGCCCTATCGAGGCAATCTCGGCAGTCGCCGCCACCACCGAACCGGTCCGTCGCTATCGACCCGACGCGCCGTTTGCGGGTGAGATCGAGGCCGACGCCGAGGACACCGCCTTCGCCACCCTTCGCTTCGCTTCCGGGGCCGTCGGCACACTGCTGCTGACCTGGGGCGGGCGGGGGCGCCTGGTCGAGGTGCCGGCCTTCGCCATCTCGGGCAGCAGCGGCGGGATCTTTGAAACCGAACTGACCGACGCCCGGGGCGCGCAGGCCGACGTGATCGCGACGATGCGCGCCGACGCCACTCCCGAAACGCTCGGCGCCTGGTTCCCCGACGCGATCGAGGACGCCTTTGCGTTGGAGGCGCTGGACTGGTTCGCGGCCATCAAGTCCGGCCGACCGGCCGAGGTCGATGGGCAGGCCGGCCTGCGTGACCTGGCGGCCGCGTTCGCGATCCTCGAATCTGACATCTCGCGAAGTCAAGGTCGAATCCGTCCTGAACGGCGAAGTCGACGCCTACCAGCGGCCCATCGACCGCGAACTGGGCATCCGACCCGACTGACTAGGGCCGCACGATCACCTTCCCGCCCTGCATCACGAACTCGACGCGCTGCAGCGTCTCCAGGTTGCCCAACGGATCGTCGCGCACCGCCACGACATCGGCGTACTTGCCGGCTTCCAGCGTCCCGATGTCATCCTCCATCCCCATCGCCTCGGCCGCCGTCTGCATCCCGGCTACCAGCGCATCGACCGGCTCCATGACATCGCCCATCAGCTTGAACTCGATGGCGTTGCCCGCTCCGTGGGTCGAGTCCTGCTCGGCGCCGGTGGAGTCGGTGCCCAGGGCGATCTTCGCGCCGGCCTTGTAGGCCCGTTCCAGCGACTCCACCTGCGACTTGAACGTCGCTCTACCCCACTCCGATTGATCGTCGTGCCGCAGCCGCAGCGTCGGCACCAGGAAGACGCCGCGCTCGACGATCAGGTTCAGGGTTTCGGGGGTGATCCCGTAGCCGTGCTCCACGGTGTCCACCCCGCCCAGCACCGAGCGTCGCACGGCCTCGTCACCCATGGCGTGCACGGCCGCGCGGATGCCCCAGGCGTGGGCGATTTCGGTCATCGCCTGAACCTCTTCGATGGAATACGTCGGCACGTCGCCCCAGGCGTTGTCGTGCCCGGCCGACGCGCCGATCTTCAACAGCGTCGAGCCCTCCAGCAGCGACTGCTGGGCGGCCTTGATGCAGGCGTCGATGCCGTCCGCCGGACGCACCCAGCGCCAGGACTGATCGATCGCGAACCACGGCCCCCGGGTGCGCGCCACGGCCATGCCGGCCATCCGCGACCGCGGTCCCGGGATGATGCCCTCGTCAATCGCCTTCTTCAGCGAGACGCCGGTCTGCGAACCGAGTCCGCGCATGGTGGTAAAGCCGGCCTCGAGCAGATCGCGGGCCTCGCCGGCGGTCCGCAGCGCCCGGTACTCGATCGGCCCCGTCGCGTGCGGCATCCGGTCCCCGGCACTCCGGCCCCAGAGGTGCACGTGGGCGTCGATGAGGCCGGGCAGCAGGGTGCAGGGCCGCAGGTCGATGGTCTCGTCGGCGGTTGCCGCGCCGACTTCCACCGCCGCGCCGGCCGCCACGATGCGGTCGCCGGCCACGATCACCGCCGCGTCCTTGACGGTTGCGGCGCCGGTGCCGTCGAAGAGCGCCCCGCCCAGGATTGCCGTCCGCCGTCCGGATGCTTCACCAACCATCGTTCACCTCCTGGTTTGACGCGCGGTCCGCCGCTGTCCGACCGGGTCGCCGCACCCGTCCGGCCCGCTGATGCTATTGAGCGCCCGGTGAGCCGGTCAAACCGCCGCTCCGACGCGCGCGGCGCGCTGGCGTCGGGCGCCCCCGCCGACTACGCTTGGCCTCTCAAGCGGCCCGCCCGTTTCGCCCCACCCGGAGGTTCCCCATGGCCGACACAAACACTCGAATCCTGCTCGCCAGCCGCCCGGTCGGGGAGCCGACCGGAGCCGATTTCCAGATCGAGACGGCCCCGATTCCCGAACCCGGCGACGGCCAGGTGTTGCTGCGCACGATCTACCTGTCGCTCGACCCCTACATGCGCGGCCGGATGCGCGCCGGCCCTTCCTACGCCGCCGCGCTGCAAATCGGCGAGGTGATGACCGGCGGCGCGGTGGCCGAAGTAATGGAATCTCGTTCGCCCGATTTCGCCACCGGCGACATCGTCAACGCCCACGCCGGCTGGCAATCCCACGCGGTGCTGGACGCCGCCGATCTCCGCAAGGTCGATCCGTCCCTCGCCCCGATCTCCACCGCCGTCGGAGTCCTGGGCATGCCCGGTTCCACGGCCTACTTCGGCCTGCTGGATATCTGCGATCCGCAGGCGCGCGAGACGGTCGTTGTGTCGGCCGCCTCCGGCGCGGTCGGCGGGCTGGTCGGGCAGATCGCCCGCATCAAGGGATGCCGCGCCGTGGGTATCGCCGGCTCCGACGCCAAGTGCGCCTACATCCGCGATGAACTCGGTTTCGACGCCGCCATCAACTACAAGACGCAGAACGTCCCGGAGGCGCTGGCCGAAGCCTGCCCCGACGGGATCGACGTCTACTTCGACAACGTCGGCGGCGCGACCCTTGACGCGGTTCTGGAACAGATCAATATCGGCGCCCGCATCTCGATTTGCGGGATGATCTCCGAGTACAACCATGTGGAGCCGGAACTCGCTCCCCGCCCCACCCGGGCCCTCCTGACCAAGCAGGCCCGCATGGAGGGTTTTCTGAACTTCCAGTTCGCCGACCGCCACGAGGAAGGCCGGCGGCAGATGGCCGAGTGGATCCGCGACGGTCGCCTGGTTTACAAGGAGGACTTCGTGGACGGACTGGAAGCCGCGCCCCGGGCCTTCATCGGGCTGCTGCGCGGGGAGAACTTCGGCAAGTTGATCGTCCGCGTGGGCAGCGACCCGACCGGCTAAGCCGGCTTTCGACGCCGGCGGCCCGGAGCCAGCCGGCGACCGCTCCCTGCAAAGCGCCCGCCGCTTCATCTATCCTTGGGGTCCATCCAGAATCAGGAACCCGCCGACGCCCCGCAGGAGCCCGCCATGACCGTATCCGCAGGAAGCATCTCGGCCGATCTCGAAGCGCGCATCGCCGCCGAACTGACCGCCCGCCGCGCCTTCTCCCAGGGGAGTTTCCGGGAGCAGATTGAGTCCGGCGAGGGCCAGGCGGTGATCGACTCGCTGCTCTTCTTCACGGACCCCGCCGACTTGGCCACGCAGACGAGTGCATTGCTGACGGGTCTGGAGGCGGATTTCGCCGGTTCTGCGTCCGCCACCCGCACCCGGGCGCTGGACTTCCTGATCGACCTGGCCATCGGCCTGCGCTCTTTTCTGCCGATCTGGAACCTGCGCAACGCTCAAATGCATGGCGACGCCGCGCTCGATCCGGGGGATGTGGCCGAAGTCGCCACCGCTACCCGCGATCTGCTGGCGAAACTCGCGGCCGGCGCCGCCGACGAGGCCGCTGCCATCGTTCAACGCCGCCGCGCCGACGCCCTCGCCCGCCTGACCGCCGAAGTCGCCGCCGATCCCGCCGGGGAAGCCGCCCGGCTGGCCGGTGGCAGCCTGGCCGATTTCGTCGACCGCATTTCCGCATCCGTCGAATCCAGCCACCTGCGCCGCCTGGCCGAGCGCCGCGCCGCCGGCGACACCATCACCGAACTCGGCAACGACTACGCCATCTTCCTGCAGCACACCATGTACGTCGGCATGTCCTTCGTCACTAGCAACCCGGTGCTGGTCGACGTCGCCTGGGTCGCCGACCCGGACACCTGGAGCCCGGTGGTGGACGCCATCATCGGCGCCAATCCGGACGCCGATGAATCCGAACTGGCCCGGCTGGCGACCCTGGAGGTCGTGCTGGCCAACATGCGCCTGCTCCGGCCGATCTTCCTGCTCACCGGCGGCAAGATGGGCTACGTGAGCCTGCAGGTGAATCCCAAGAAGCACGGCGACCACGAAAGCATGATCGCCGACGCGACCGCGCTCTACGCGGAGCTTTCGCGCCGGTTTGACGGCGGGGTGCCGAACGTCGTCTTCAAGCTCCCGGGCACCAACGCCGGCCTGACCGCCTGCCGCCACGTGACCTCGCGGGGGATCGGCGTGAACATCACCGTCAACTTCGCCATGTTCCAGCAACTGCCGTTCGCCACCGCGATCCACGAAGGCGCGGCGCTGGCTTCATACCTGACCGAGATGAACGGCCGCCTGGCCTACCCGGTCCGCGACGAACTGCTGGCGAAGCTCGATGAACTCGCCGCCGGCGGCATCAGCGAACCGCAGGTCCGCGCCGCCGCCGCCTGGTCGGGCGTCGCCGTCACCCGCCGGCTGCACCAACTCCTGTCGGCGAAGGGCTACGACCTCAGCCGCGTCCGCCCCCTGATCGCCTCGCTGCGCTGGTACGAGGGTGCGGGCCACGAGACGCTGCCCGATCCCTGCCCCGATGTCATCGACTGCGCCGGGGTCAGCGTGATCACGATCTTCCCCAACGTCCGCCACGCGCTGGACGCGATGGGTTCCATCGAATGGCGGAACGACGCCGTCGCCGAAGCGGTCGAAGCCGGGCACCTCGAAATTCTCAAGTCCAGCGAGCTCTTCAAGCAGGCCTATTTCGTCGGCGACTCCGAGTGGGTGGCTGATGACCGCGAATTCGCGCCTGATTCCGAGATTCGCCTTGAGGACGAGGCGGCGACGGTCGGATTTGTCCCGATCAACGCCACCCTGACCGAGTTCGGCGGCGTCTATGACGTATTCGTGCGGCGTCTGCAGGGACGCAGCGCGCTGCTGGCGCTGGGCGCGGCTATCAATCTTGACGACCTGCGCACGGCGCTGACCGATCCGCTGCCCGGTACGGTGGCGGCGGGGCTGGAACTCGCCGCCAGCGCCACAGTCGCTGGCATCGGCGCTTTGCTCCGCGAGGACGATGTCAAGGAGGCCGTCAGCGCCGCCGGCGACGCTGCGGCCGCGCTCCACCAAAAAGCCCTGGACCTCCATAGCCAGTCATGATCGATTCACCACCAGCCAACCTGCAACCACCTGCGCTCAATCGGCAGAAGTCGAAAAGGAGTCGAGAATGAAAGACCTGCTGCTCCGACCGCCCGAGGGCCCAATTCGCGTCTACGCCCGCCCCGGCGGCAACCCGCTGCAACTGCTGGGACTGGAAACCGCCACGCTCGGACCGGGCATGGCCCATTCCGGCGAGGCCGACGAACTCGAACGCTGCATCCTGCTGATCGGCGGTCGTTGCACCGTCGCCGTCGAGGGCAAGGAGTGGAAGGACATCGGCGAGCGCCCGACGCCCTTCGACGGCCTGCCCCACGCGGTCTACGTGCCGCGCGACTCGGCCTGGGAAGTCCGCGGACCAGACATCGGCGAGGTGACCGTGGCAATCACCTCCGCCCCGGCCGACAACCGCCACGAGCCCTATCACATGCTTCCCGAGGAGACCGACACCGTCTACGCCGGGCGCAAGAACTGGCGTCGCGAGATCAGCTATCCCCTCCACGGCGGCCGCGTCGCCGACAAACTGCTGGTGGGCGAGATTCGTACCGCCGCCGGCCACTGGAGCAGTTCCCCGCCACATCGCCACGAGATCACGCAGATGCCCGACGAGGTCTTCATGGAGGAGATCTACTACTTCAAGTTCCGCCCGGCCAGCGGCTTCGGGGCCCAGTTCCTCTACACCGACGACCGCGAGATCGACAGTGCCTACCTGGTCCGCGACGGTGACGCCGTCGCCCTGCCGCGCGGCTACCACCCGGCCGTCGCCGGGCCCGGCTACGCCAAGTACTACATGTGCATGCTCGCCGGCGACAGCCGCATGCTGGCCCCGCGCTACGACCCGGATCACGCCTGGCTGCTGGACGCCGACCGCCTGATCGACCTGCCCCCCGACCCGCACCCACCCGGGATGGTCTAGCCCCGGCTCTCCATCAGCCCCACCATCCGAACACCCGCCCCGCCTAGACGATCTTGTTCAGCGGGTACTCGATAATGCCCTCGGCGCCGCGATCGCGGAGCTGCGGGATCAGGTCGCGCACCTCGGCCTCGGAAACGACGATCTCGACGGCGAACCAGTCCTTGCCGTAGAGATTCGCCACCGTCGGGGCGGTGATGCTGGGCAGTAGCTCCAGAATCGCGTCGATCCGGTCCTTCGGGATGTTCAGCTTGATCCCGACCCGCGATTCCGCTTCCAGCGCGCCGCGCAGCAGCAGCGCGATCTGGTCGATCTTTGCCTTCTTTTCCGGGTCACGGTAGGAGTCTCGATTGGCGATCAACTGAGGATTGGATTTGGTCAGCGTGCCGATGATCCGCAGTCCGTTGGCGCGCAGCGTGGACCCGGTCTCGGTGACGTCAACGATCGCGTCCACCAGGCCTTCGGCGGCCTTGGCCTCGGTGGCGCCCCAGGAGAACTCAACCTGCACGTTCGTCTTGTGCGCGGCGAAGTAGCGCTCGGTGGACTTCACGAACTCGGTCGCGATCACCCCACCCTCCAGGTCCTCCGCCTTCTGGGCCGGCGAGTCGTTCCGCACCGCCAGCACCCAGCTGGTCGGCCGAAAGCTGACCCGCGAATAGACCAGGTCGGCGATCACCGCGACGTCGGATTCGTTTTCGAGTGTCCAGTCGGAGCCGGTGATAGCGGCATCCAGCGCGCCGCTCTCGACGTACCGCGACATCTCCTGCGGACGGGCCAGCTTGCAGCTGATCGCGTCGTCGTCGATCGTCGGGATGTAGCTGCGCGAGCTGTTGGTGATCTTCCAGCCGGCGCGGCGGAAGAGTTCGATTGTGGTCTTTTCCAGGCTCCCCTTCGGGATCCCCAGATTCAGTGGCTCCATGTCGGTCGCTGGCTGCCTTCGCTGGGCGAACGCGTCTCCGGGCGCGTTTCAACCGGGAAAGTGTAGCCGCACTA
>CAYYTN010000066.1:7160-11118 GCA_964474495.1 uncultured Chloroflexota bacterium | reverse complement strand
CCCAGCGACCCGGCGCAACGGATGTAGTTCTGCCCGGGTTGCGTCAGGTCGATCATCGTCCCCGTCCAGATTCCGGCGTGGCCGGTGTCGGATACCAACACCGCGTCGTCGGGCAGGAATTCCGTGATCTCCCGGCACAACCGCTCCGGCCGGATCGGCACCGCGTCCGACGAGAACAGCGGCTCCAGTTCCTCGCGCCCCTCCTTTACCAGCCCGGCGGCCCGTTCTGCCCAGCCACCGTCCCGGTCCTCGTCGCCCAGCACATCCAGTAGCGCACGCACCGACGCCCGCGCATCGCCCTGCACCCCGACCTCCGTCGCATAGCTGCTGCCGATCCCCTCCGCCTCGATATCGATCTGCACCTTTTTCGATCCCTCGCCGGGGATCTGCCAGAATTCCGTCGTCATCCCCCCGGCGCGGGTCCCCACGAACAGCACCACATCCGCCTCCCAGACCACCCGGTTCGCGCACCACCGCGAGTACGACCCCGACACTCCCACCGATAGCGGGTGATCCTCGGGAATCGTCCCCTTGCCGTTCAGCGACGTCGCCACCGGCCTCCGCAGCCGTTCCGCCAGCGCGACGATCTCCGCCTCCGCCCCCGAGGCCCGGACCCCACCCCCCGCCACCATCACCGGCCGCTCCGCCCCCTTCAGTGCCTTTGCCGCCGCCCGCACCGCCTCCGGGTCCGGCTCCGGCCGGAACGCCGGGTAGCTCGTGAAGGCCTCCTCCACCACCACATCAATCTCCGCCTCGTCGGTCTCCAGCATCTCCGCGGTGAAACCCAGCAACTCCACGTGCGCCGGGGCCGGCGAGCCCGCCGTCATCTCCCGGAACGCCTGCCGCAGCACCACCGGCAAATCGCTCGCCGCGTCGGCGTAGACGTTGTACTTCGTCACCGGCTCAAATAGCGGCCAGTGATTCACTTCCTGGTAGCCATCGCGGTAGCGCTGGATCGCCGGTCGCCTTCCGGTGATCGCCAGCACCGGCGCCCGACCCAGGTAGGCATCCTGCAGTCCCGCCGCCAGGTTCGCCGCCCCCACCGACTGCGCGATCGCCACCCCCGGCCGGTGCGACACCCGGGCGTAGCCATCGGCCATGTAAGCGGCCGCCTTTTCGGTGTGGCAGAGCACCCGTTGAATCCCCAGGCGGTCCATCTCCACCAGCGCCCGATTCGTCACAAACGGCACGAAAAACACGCTCCCGACCCCGTAGCCGTGCAGCATCTCCGCCAGGTACTTCGCGCCGTTCATGCTCGCTGGTTCCTCTCTTTAGGCCGGCGACAACTCGCGCGCAGCCAGGTCTTCCACCGCTTCCACGATGGCTCGCAGATTCTCCTCCGGCGCCTGCATCGGCACCGCGCACTCCGGCGCGATTACGTCGATCCCGGCCGCGTACAGTTCTTCAACTTCGCCCTTCACATCCGCCGGCGTCCCGTTCATCAGCGCCTTCACGTTGCTGACGTTGCCGACCAGCGGAAAATCGCCTACCGCCGCCTTCGCCGCCCGCGGATCGTTCTCGTTGGCGAAGTGAAACGCCGCGAACCCGGCGTCCTTGAAATGCTCGATCCGGTCCAGTGTCGCCCCGCAGCAGTGCAGCACTACCGGCGCCTCGATTTGCGGCACGATCTCGCGGTGCACCGGCAGCAGGAAGTCCCGGTAGGTTTCGCCGCGCACCAGGTCGCCGGTCGAATGATCGGCCAGGGTCACGATGTCCGCCCCGGCCGCGATCTGCGCGTTGGCGAACATGATCGAGACCTGCTTCAACCCCTCCAGGCAAGCGTGCACATCGTCCGGCTCCAGCAGCACGTTGATCAGGAACTCCTGTACCCCGAACATGTTGTACGAAAGCGTCCACGGCCCCATCACCTTGCCGACCACACAGGCCTCCGGGTGCCGCCGGCGCAATTCCTTTATCGCGTCCAGGATCGCCTTCGTCGGCGGCCGGTCCAGGAAGTCCGCCGGTATCTCGATCTCCTCCGGACCGGCCCAGCACGGCGGCTGCTTGCAACCCGGCATCCGCGGCCCGGTCACCACCCGCCCGTCCTCGACCATCCACGGGTCCTCGCCCCAATCGATCTCCGCCCCCAGCGCCGCCGCTCCCGAGATCAACCCGAAATACGGCATCACCGTAGCGAACCCCAGCTCCGTGTAGCTCAGTTCCGCCAGGCCCACCATCGCGTCGGTGTCGTAGTGCGCCTCGGGAAATGAGAACCCGGTCCGCCGCATCTGCCCGTAGGTCGCCGCCGACACGATATTGCCAACCGCCCGCCGGTCCACCTCGCCCCCCGTCACCGCCGCCAACATCCGTTCTCTCGGTGTCATAATCTGCCCCTTTGTCTCACCCCTTAGCCCGCCACTACCGGGTAGCGACCCTCCGATTTGCACAATTCGTCGACCCGCACCATCCGCTCCAGCAGCCCATCCGTCGGCAGGTTGTCCCCGGTCCCCATGATGAACCGATTCCCCGGGGCGGCCTCGCGGATGAGTTGCACGACGTGCTCCTCGAACTCCGCGTCCGAGTATTCCGGCGCCAGCATCACCGACGCGATCCCGCCCCAGATCACCACGTCCGGCCCCCACACCGCTCGCGCGTCGGCGATCGACGTCGGCGTCATCGGCGGTGAGGTAAACGCCTCGCACATCGCGAAGCCCGAGTCGCGGATTTGCTCCAGCAGCAACGACTGATCGCCGTCGGTGTGGGTGCAGGAGACCTTCCCGTGCTTCTCGCACTCTGAAGTGAAATACTGGAAGAACGGCACGAAGTACTCGTCGAAGATTGGCGGCGGGGTCAGGAAGCTGTCGTGGTTCCCGTCGTGGCGGAGCACCAGCACCGGCGACTCCACGCACACCCGCACGATCTCCCGGGTGTGCTCGTCCATCGCTTTGAGCAGCCGCCCAAACTTCTCCGGGTAGTCGTTCAACTGGTAGTAGGTGTTTTCGTAGCCCACGAAGCCCCGCATCAATCGGTGAAACGGCCCGTACCCCGCGTTGCCGATCAGTAGCCCGTCTTCGCCGACCATCGTGTCCATTTCGCGCAGCTCGTCGTAGGTCGGCACCACTTCCGTATTTTCGATGACGTGGATCGTGGCGTCGTAGTCCTCCGGCCCCTTGATCATGTGCTCGATCTCCAGGCCCTTCACCCCGTGCTGAATCAACTCCGGCGTCACCCGAAACAGCTTGCTGACCGTGCCGAACGGCGTCTCGTACTCGGTTACCGTATCGCGCACCCCGGCCGCTTCGTGGACCGTCTCGGTCACCTTCGTGTTGCGCACCTCCGGCCGGTACACCGGCGCCACGTTGCCCTTGATCCCCCAGCCCATCTCGCGGGTGGCTTCGTAGAGATCCATCCCCCGCAACCGCTCCGGCAGCGTCCCCTCGCGCACCGCCGAGTCGAACCACAACTCCCAGCGCGGCGCGAACGGCACATGGTCCACCGCCTCCCCCCGAATCGACGCCAGCATCCGCTCCCGGTGAGTCATTCGCTCAATCCCTCTCTGCTAGGAGATAGCTATCGGGTACTCGCCAAACTCCACCACCGCGTCCCCCATCGCCACCACATTCTCCGGCAGGTTGTATGTCACCACGCTGTTCCCCGAAGACACCATGTAGCGCCCGTGCGGGCCCAGCCGGGCGATCAGGTCGCGCACCGTCACGCGCACCCGTTCCGCCCCGACTCAAGTAGTCCACGTCCACATTCCCCACCAGCACCAGTTCCGGAAACGCCTCCCGCACCGCCGCGATGTCCATGCATTGCGGCTCGATCGGATTGAACCCGGTGATCCCCATTTCCACCAGGTCCGGCAGCACCGCGCTCAGGTCCCCATCGCTGTGATAGATCCAGGCGATCCCGGTCTCCCGCACCGCCTCCGCGAACCGTTTGAGGTGCGGCGTGAAGATCTCCCGGAACATCGCCGGCGACCACAGCATCCCGCCCTTGCCGGCGATATCGTCCGAGG
>CAYYTN010000066.1:2987-7150 GCA_964474495.1 uncultured Chloroflexota bacterium | reverse complement strand
CATCTCGGCCGCCAGCCGCACCGACGCCACCGAGTAGTCCACGTAGCGACCAAGCACCTCGCTCACGAACTCCGGGTCGTCGGCGAGCATCAGGTAGAAGCGCTCCATCCCCATCCCCAGGTAGGTTGCCGAAATCCCCACCCGCGAGCTCATCGCGGTCGCGTAATCGCCGCGCTCGGCCATGAACTCCCGAATCGGCCCCCGCACGTCCTCGCTCTCCAGATCCGGAAATTGCAGTCGCTCCAGGTCGGCCCGCGTCTGCAGGTCCCCGTCCATGAAGAACCCCATCCGGTCTTCACCCTCGGCCTTGGTCGCCGGTAGCGGCGGACGCAGCGCGCTGGTCACGTTGTCGCGGTGCAGCCGGTCGTTCACCGCCCGCTGCATTTCCATCGGCATCGTCTCGGCCTCGCTGGCCTCGAAATACCGCGGGTCGCCCAGTTCCCGATCCAGGAGCCGGCAGGCGAACCGGTAATCCACGCTCAGCTCGCAGTAGGGCACCCGGTCCGGCTGTTTCCCGGCCAGCACCGCCTGTATGCGCTCCCGGCTCGTCATTTTCAACATCATTCCCCTTTGCGCTGCTCCGCGCCCCCCATTCTAGTTATCCGGCGGCGCGCCCGCGCCCGGCCCTATCATGGAGCCGCCGCGTCCAGCCCCGGGGGTCCCGACGCCCTTGCCCGCCGAACTCACACAAGTCGAGCGCGCCCGCCGCGCCCTTACCCTTCAACCGGTCGACCGCCCGGCGGTCGGCGGCGGCTTCGTCACCAATGCCCGCGCCCTCGAACGCGCCGCTGGGTCGGCTCGGTTCTGGAACGACCCGGAAGCCACCCTGCTGGCCGCCTATCGCCGCTGGCAGGTCGACGTCGTTTTCCATATGGAACTCCCCGAGCGTCCCTCCGGGACCAACTTCGGTGGGCCACTGATCACCGAGCCCACCTACCGCTCCGGGCTCGACTCGACACTCGACCCTGCCGCGTTCAACCGCCCCGAGGACGTTGTGGATTATGTCAATTCGCTGCCTTCCCCGGAGCAGGCCGGTGACGCCATCGACCACCGCGCCGAGTACGCCGCCTGGCTGCAACTGGTCACCGTCCGCCAGGACGCCATGCCCGACATCCTCTGGGTCCCCGGTCACCAGGCCGGCGTGGTCCGTTTCATGTGGTACATGGACTTCGGCTTCGAGCCTTACTTCATGGCCCTGGCGCTATATCCGGAGGTCGTCGAGCGGCTCTTCGCCATCGAAGCCACCCGCGCCCACCAGCGCAACCGCGCCATCGCCCGCTGCATCCGGGAGAACGATCTCCTCCCGGTCGTCTACCTGGGCGAAGACATCTGCGACAACCGCGGCCCGCTGGCCCGGCCCGACATCCTGCGCCGCCACTACTTCCCGCACCTGAAGCGTGCCTTCGAGCCCCTGGTTGATGCCGGTATCCGCATCCTCTGGCACGTCGACGGGCTGGCTCGCGAAATCATCCCCGACCTGCTCGCCGCCGGTGTCGGCGGATTCCAGGGATTCCAGGAGGAGCTGGGCATGACCCTCGCTGACTACCGGGCATTGTGCTCTGCGGACGGCGATCCCCTGCTGCTGGTCGGCAGCGTCTCGGCCGTCGAGACCATGCCCTTCGGCACGCCCGACCAGGTCCGCGCCGACGTCGAACGCTGCATCGACACCGGGCAGCCCGACGGCGGCTTCGTGCTGATGCCGTCGAGTTCGCTGGGCGACGATGTCTCCCCGGACAGCATCGACCTGATGTACGACCACGCGCGGGAGTACGGTCGCAGCCTCAACGACTAAACACGCGTACTGCTCAAGAAGCTACGACGGACCGGGTCCGAGAGTCGCCAACTAGTCGGGAAGGCGGCGAATCCCGCCCAATAACGAGAAGCTGGCTGTGCTAGTCAGTCCTGGCGAACGAAACGGCGGAGATCACACGCCACCGCCCCAACCCTCAACCCAAAACGAAAAGCTGACGGAGTCAGTTGTGGCGGGCTAGCTCGCGGTCGATCGCGTCCAGCAGGCTCTGGAGTTCATCCAGGTCGGCGCCCTGATCGCGGGCCTGTTCGGCCCGGTCCTTCGCCTCCAGCACGCCTTTGCGGATGTCCTCGGCGTTCTCCTGCCGAACGGCGCTTTCGTAGAGATCGCGGACCTCCAGCACCATGCGGCGGGCGGCTTCCTCGGCGGACTCTTCGACGGCGGCGCCGACCATCCGTTTGGCCAGAGCCACTCCGCTGGCGGCGTCGGGCGCGTAGCCGTCGGCCCCGACTTCATCGGCGTACTGCTGGGTCACCGGCGCGCCGCCGATGATGACCTTCGTATCCATCGGCAGACCGGCCTCTTCGATGGCGTCGACCACTCGTTTCATCTGCACCATGGTGGTGGTCAGCAGCGCCGAGATGGCGACGATGTCGGCTTCCATCTCTCGGGCCTTGGCCACGTACTCCTCGACGCTGCAATCGGTGCCCAGGTCGATCACGTCGAACCCGGCTCCCTCCAGCATCATCCCCACCAGGTTCTTGCCGATATCGTGCAGGTCGCCCTTGGCGGTCCCGATCACGACCTTGCCGATGGCCTCCACGCTCTCTTCGGCCAGCAGCGGACGCAGCAGGTCGAGCCCGGCCTTCATGGCGCGCGCGGCGATCAACACCTCGGGCACGTAATACTCATTGCGGCGGAAGCGATCGCCCACGATGTCCATCGCCGGAATCAGACCGCGCGTAACCACGACCTGGGCCGTGGCGTCGTTGTCGATGCAGGTCTGCACCAAGCCCGGCGAGCTCTTGGCGTCGCCCTTGATGATGGCTTCCTGGAGTTCAGCTAGCGTGGAATCGAGTTCAAAAGCAGCCACGTCTTCTCCTTCTGGTCGCGGGCGCCGGTACATCCACACGACGCTCCCGGTAGAGCCTCGCGTGAGTCGCATTCTCGGGTTCACCTTGCAGACGAGTCAAGCCCGGCGGCTCCACCGCTCTGGTCGCGCCGTCAACCCGCGGGCATAATTGCGCTGATTTCGTGACCGCCGCCCCCGGCGCGGCACTCTCTCCCCGGCGAGATCCATCCGATGAATCAACCCGCCGCCGACACCGTCACCGCCGTTTTCCTCCCCGAGGATCGCGCCGTTGTCGCCCCCACCGGCACGACCATTCTCGATGCCGCCACCGCCGCTGGTATTCACCTTGAGACCATCTGCTCCGGACGCGGCACCTGCGGCAAATGCCGGGTTCTGATCAAAGGCTACGAGCCTCCCGCGCCCACCTGGGTCGATGGCCGCCGGCTTTCCCCGGCCCAGTTGCAGGCCGGCTGGCGGATGGCCTGCGAGCATCCGTTCGTCGAAGGCGCCCACTACACCCATCCGCTGGTCGAGACCCAGCTCCGCACCGTCCAGAGCGCCGGCATCGGCGAGATCGCACTCCGCCCCAACGTCCGGCGGCACGTCGTCGCCCCCGCCGCCCCCGACCTCGAGCACCCGGTCTTCGACTGGGCTCGCGTCCAGGACGAATTGGCCGCCGTCGCGGGCGGCGTCGACGCCTCGCTGGCGGCGTTGCGGCGCCTCCCCGGGGTCATCCGCGAAGCCGGCGACGGGCCGATTACTGTCACCCTGGTCGGCAGCCGCGCCATCGATTTCGAACCCGGCGACACCACGACCGAGCCGGCGCTCGGGCTCGCCTTCGACATCGGCACCACCACCGTCGTTGGCGCGCTCCTGGACCTCGATTCCGGCGCCGAGCTGGCGGTCGCCGCCGAGCTCAACGGCCAGGCCGTCCACGGCGCCGACGTCATCGCCCGCACCAGCTTCGGCGCGGTGGGGCAGGACCAACTGGACACCCTCCGCCGCGCCATCCTCGAGACCGTCAACGGCATCATCGACCGCCTGCTGGGCTCCGCCCGGATCGAGCGCCGCCGGGTCCGCGAGGCCACCTTTGTCGGCAACACCGTCATGCTGCATCTCCTCACCGGAATCGACCCGGCGGGCATCGGTTCCAGCCCGTTCGTGGGCGTCACCACCGAATCCCTCACGACCCGTGCGGCCGAACTGGAAATCAACCTCGATCCCGACGCCGGCGTCTTCCTCTTCCCGGCCATCGCCGGCTACGTCGGCGCCGACCTGGTCGGCGTCATGGTCAGCACCCGCCTGCAGCATCGCGACGGCAACGTCCTGGTCATCGACGTC
>CAYYTN010000066.1:0-2977 GCA_964474495.1 uncultured Chloroflexota bacterium | reverse complement strand
GGCGAGATCGCCCTGGTCGCCGGCGGTCGGATTCTGTGCACCTCGGCCGCGGCCGGCCCGGCGTTCGAGGGCGCCGAAATCAGCCGCGGCATGCGCGCCGTCGCCGGCGCGATCGAACGCGTCACCCTGGCCGACACGGGCCCGCGACTCGGCGTCATCGGCGACATTCCGCCCACCGGCATCTGCGGCTCCGGCCTGGTCGACGCCGTCGCCGAACTCATCCGCACCGGTCTGGTCAGCCCCACCGGCCGGCTGCTGCCACCCGAGGACCTCGCCACCGAAATCCCGGCCGCGCTCCGCGAGCGGGTGCATTTCGACGACGAAGGCGGCCGCTTCCTGCTCGCCGGCGATGACCCTGAAGACCCCGCCACCCTCCCGCTCATTGCCACCGACATCCGCCAGCTGCAGCTCGCCAAGGCCGCCATCCGCGTCGGCGTCGACGTCCTGCTCGATCGCGCCGGCATCGCGGCCGAGGACCTCGACGAAATCCTGCTCGCCGGCGCCTTCGGCGCCTACCTCGACGCCGACGCGGTGCTCAGCATCGGGATGGTCCCGCCGATCCCCGCCGACCGCATCCGGCCGGTCGGCAACGCCGCCGGGCTCGGCGCCCGTCTCGGCCTGCTCTCGCTCGACCGGCGGGTCGAAGCCGAGTTGCTGGCCGGCGAGGTCGAATACCTGGAGCTCTCCGCCGTCGAAGATTTCCAGTGGCTCTTCGCCGACTCGATGGCCTTCCCCGACCCGGCCTGATCGCCTCGCTATAATTTCGCCACCGGTTGCAATCAGTAGGGGATTCAGCCCATGGACGCCACCGCCGTCGCCGCCAAGATCGACTCCCACCGCGACTTCTGGTCGCGCCGCGCCGGCAGCGGCCCGCTGATCAAGCGGACCCGCTACGGCACTCTCAGCAAGATGGAAATCCACCTCGCCGACGGCACCATCGCGCCCGAGGGGACCTGGCTGCGTCCGGAGATGCTGGACGCCTCCCGCCTGGCCTATCTGGAACGCCCCACCGCCTCCACCACCATGGTCATCGCCAACACCCAGGGTGACGCCGTCGCGGCCGCCGAAGCCGGCGACACGTTCGCCATCGTCGCCCCCGTCCAGCGCGTCCCCTGGACGGAAGCCATCCTGGGCTGCCCGATCGGCATCGGCATTGAATCGATGTGGGCCGAACCCTGCCTCGATTCGCTCCGCGATGTCGACGCCATCCGCGCCTGGCCCGACAGCCCCTGGCTGGCCAAGCTGCTCGAGATCACCGCCGCCCTGGTCGACCGCTTCCCGCCGCCGGTCATGGTCACCCAATCGCTCATGCGCGGCCCGGTCGATATGCTCGCCGCCATCCTCGGCGACGAGCGTACGGTCTACGCCCTCAACGACTCCCCCGACCTCTGCCACCAACTGCTCCAGGTCTGCACCGAGTCGTTCATCGGCGGCGGCCATGCCCAGTACGACCTGGTCCCCCGGGTCGAAGGCGGCCACTGCTCGTGGTTCGGCCTCTGGGCGCCCGGCACCGTCATCCGCACCCAGTGCGACGCCTCGGCGCTGGTCGGTCCCGCGTGGTACGAGGAGCACATCCTGCCCTACGACATCCAGATCGCGGAGGCCTTCGACTACTCCATCATCCACCTGCATTCCGGATTCCTGCACACCGTCGACGCCATCCTCAAGCATCCGCTGCCGACGGCGATCCAGGTGGCCATCGACCCCGGTGGATTCGGCCCGCCGCCGGACACCCAGATACCGATCTTTCAGAAGATTCTGGAGAAGAAGCCCTTGCTGATCGAAGGCCGCCTCACCGAGCGCGAGTACGACGCCATCCGCGACGCGCTGCCCGGCGAAGGCCTCTTCATCAATGCCGCCATCGCCGACGAAGGCACGCCGCCCTAGGTCCCTTTGGGGCCTCTCTCTCGGAGGGGCCATCGGCCCCGGCGGACCGCTCCAGAATGAAACCCGTGAAGCGGGCTAGTCGCGCAGCCCCGCCATCACTTCGCCAGCCGCCGCCACCGCCTTCTCGATGTCTTCTTCCGTATGCGCCGTGCTCGTGAACGCCGCCTCGAACTGGCTCGGCGCGAAGTACACCCCGCGCTCCAGCAGCGCGTGAAAGTACCGTCCGTAACGCTCGGTGTCCGCGAACTCCATCGCCGTCGCATAGTTGCTGATCGCCGCGTCGTCCGGGGCGTCGTCCTTGATGAAGTACATCCCCAGCATCGTTCCGACATGGGCCGTCTGCGCCCGGATCTGTGCCGCCATGGCCGCCTCGCCCAATCCCGCCGCCAACCGTCCGGCCATCGCCTCGGCGCGCTCGAAGGCCCCCGTTTCACCCAGCACCTTCAGCGTCGCCAGCCCGGCGCTCGTCGCCAGCGGATTTCCCGACAGCGTCCCGGCCTGGTACATCGCCCCCACCGGCGCCACTGTGTCCATCACCTCTCGCCTACCTCCGTAGGCCCCCACCGGCAGGCCGCCGCCGATCACCTTGCCCAAGCAGGTGATATCCGGCTCCAGCCCCCACCGCCCCTGCGCTCCGCCCGGCGACGCGCGGAACCCGGTGATCACCTCGTCCAGAATCAACAGCGCACCGTTGTCCCGGCAGACCTCCTGCAGGCCGTCCAGGAAGCCCACCACCGGCGGCACCACCCCCATGTTCCCGGCCACCGGTTCCACGATCACCGCCGCGATTTCCGGCCCCCGCTCTGTGAAAAGTTCCTCCACCGCTGCCAGATCGTTGAACGGCGCGGACAGCGTGTCGGCCGTCGTCCCGGCCGTCACCCCCGGTGAATCCGGCAGACCCAGCGTCGCCACGCCGCTCCCGGCCTGCACCAGGAAACCGTCCGCGTGGCCGTGATAGCACCCGGCGAACTTCACGATCTTCGCCCGACCGGTGAACGCCCGCGCCAGTCGCACCGCGCTCATCGTCGCCTCGGTCCCGCTGTTCACCAGCCGCACCATCTCCACCGCCGGCAGCGCGGCCACGATCAGC
>CAYYTN010000065.1:10954-11166 GCA_964474495.1 uncultured Chloroflexota bacterium | reverse complement strand
GCCGCCGCCGAAGCCAAAGCCAAGGCCAAGTCCAAGTCGTCGAGGAAGTAAGAGCAACCCGCCATGGCCAAGAAGAAGAACACCGGCTCATCCCGCAACGGACGTGACAGCAATCCCAAAATGCTCGGCGTCAAGAAGTATGACGGCGAGCAGGTAATCGCCGGCAACATCCTCGTCCGCCAGCGCGGCACCCGCGTTTTCGCCGGCGAAAA
>CAYYTN010000065.1:1908-10944 GCA_964474495.1 uncultured Chloroflexota bacterium | reverse complement strand
GGCTTGGGCCGCGACCACACCCTCTTCGCGCTCACTCCCGGGCAGGTCAAGTTTGAGTTGCGACGAGGCAAGAAGCGCTACGTAAGCGTCCGCTAGGGCGTCCGTACGCCGACTAATTCCGGGGCGATAGCTCAGCTGGAAGAGCGCTACATTCGCATTGTAGAGGTCGAGGGTTCGAGTCCCTTTCGCTCCACCAGGCGCCCGTTCGGGCCGCGCTCGCGGCGGCGCATCGTGATCACCGACCCGAGCCGGGCCTTCCCCATACTCCCGTCGGCGACTTAGAATCCGTTCGGGTTCCGGCGCGTGGCCGGTACCCGGGGCAGTTCCCAACCGGTTAGAGAGTTCATGGCGAGCCAGGCATCCTCAGAACGCCGCGCGGCCACCAGCCACTACGACGTCAAAGCCATTGAAGCCAAGTGGAAGGCTCGCTGGGAGGTCGCCGACCTCTACCGCACCGAGACCTTCTCCAACAAACCCACCTACTACTGCCTCGAGATGTTCCCCTACCCCTCCGGCAGCGGATTGAGCGTCGGCCATTTCCGCAACTACATCCCCGTCGATGTCATGGGGCGTTTCAAGCGCATGCAAGGCCACGAAGTGCTCCACCCCATGGGTTGGGACGCCTTCGGGCTGCCCGCCGAGCAGGACGCCATCGATAAAGGCCGCCACCCCGCCGAGACCACCCGCGAATACGCCGCCAACTACCGCCGCCAGCTACAACTCGTCGGCTGCGGCTACGACTGGTCCCGCGAAATTGACTCCTCCCACCCCGACTACTACCGCTGGACCCAGTGGTTCTTCCTGCTGTTGCATCAGCGCGGGCTCGCCTACCGCGCCGAAAAAGACCAATGGTGGTGCGACGTCTGCGGCGCGCTTGCCGACGAAGAGGTCCTCGCCGACGGCACCGACTGGCGCGGCCACTCCGGCATTCACAAGCGCCCGCTCAAGCAGTGGTTCTTCAAGATCACCGACTACGCCGACCGCCTCATCGAAGATCTCGCCCTCGTTGACTACCCGCCCCAGACCAGCCGCGCCCAGATCAACTGGGTCGGCCGCAGCGAAGGCGCCGACATCGTTTTCAAGACCGAAGCCGGCCACGACCTCCCGGTCTTCACCACCCGCCCCGACACCCTCTTCGGCGCCACCTTCATGGTCCTCGCTCCCGAGCACCCGCTCATCCCGGAACTCAGCACCCCCGACCACCAGGACGCCGTCGAGGTCTACAGCCGCGCCGCCTCATTGATCTCCGAAATCGACCGCGCCTCTACCGAGCGCACCAAGACCGGCGTCTTCACCGGCGCCTACGCCATCAACCCCGTCAACAACGCCCGGATCCCCATCTGGATCGCCGACTACGTCCTGATGTCCTATGGCTCCGGCGCCATCATGGCGGTGCCCGCTCACGACGACCGCGACTTCGATTTCGCTACCCGCTACGAGTTGCCCATCCCGGTCGTCATCGCCCCGCCCGACTGGGACGGCAAAGACCTCGACAAGGCCTATCTCGGCTCCGGCAAGCTGGTCAACTCCGGCTCCTACGACGGGCTCGAATGGGAAGAGGGCTTCCGGCGCATCACCGCCGACCTCCAGCAGCGCGGACTCGGCGAGACCGCCGTCAACTATCGCCTCCGCGACTGGCTCATCTCCCGCCAACGCTACTGGGGCTGTCCGATCCCGATCGTCCACTGCGACGAGTGCGGCGAAGTTCCGGTCCCCGAATCTGACTTGCCGGTCCTGCTCCCCGAAATCACCAACTTCCGGCCCGACCCCGAGCGCGGCTCGCCGCTCGAATCCATCGACGAGTGGGTCAACACCACCTGCCCGGACTGCGGCCGCCCGGGCCGGCGCGAAACCGACACCCTCGGCGGCTTCGCCTGTTCCTCCTGGTACTTCCTGCGCTTCATCAGCCCCGACCACGCCGACGCCCCCTTCGACCGCGCCGCCGTCGATCGCTGGATGCCCGTCGATCTCTATGTCGGCGGCGCCGAGCACACCGTCATGCACCTCCTCTACTCCCGCTTCTGGTACAAGGTGATGTTCGACGCCGGCCTTGTCAGCACTGCCGAGCCCTACCGCAAGCTCCGCCACCAGGGCATGATCCTCGCCGAAGACGGCTGGGCGCCCTCCGACAAGGTCAATGTCACCGCCGGCCGCGCCTCCTCGCGGGGTAGTGACGGCATCGACATCTACGCCGAGCCCACCGCCGCCTCGCGCGTCCTCTATCACGCCCCGCCCAAGGCCGAATTCGAGACCCGACCCGAGCCCGAAACCGGCGACGGCAAGCAGTGGATCGGCGTCCGCAGCGGCAAGATGTCCAAGTCGCTCGGCAACGTCGTCACCCCCGACGAGATGGTCGACATCTACGGAACCGACTGCCTCCGCGGCTACCAGCTGTTCATGGCGCCCATGGACGGCACGCTCGTCTGGAACGAAAACGGCCTCAACGGGATACTGCGTTTCTACAATCGCATTTGGGATCTCATCACCGGCCTGCCATCCGGCGATCGCCGGCCCCCGCCGCTCGACGAGGCCCGTCGCGAAGCCCGCCGCCTCATCCACAAAGCCGTCAAGAAGTGCACCACCGACCTGGAGGCTCTGCGCTTCAACACCATGGTCGCCAACGGCCTCATGGAGCCGGTCAACGGCCTGCTCGCGCTCTGGTCCGCAGAGCTCGCCGCCACCGACGAAGGCCGCGAAGTCATCGAGAAACTCATTCTCCTCCTCGCCCCCACCGCCCCCCTCCTCGCCGAAGAGCTCTGGGAGCGCACCGGCCACGAAGGCAGCGTCGTCCTGGCCGGGTGGCCCGACTACGACGAACGGCTCACCATCGACGAAACCATCACCCTCGTCGTCCAGGTCAACGGCAAAGTCCGCGACCGCCTCGAAGTCCCCCTCGACATCGAAGAAGACGCCGCTCTCGAACTCGCCTCCACCCAACCCAACGTCCAGACCCACATCGAGGGCAAGACCATCCGCCGCGTCATCTTTGTCCCCGGCCGTCTCCTCAACCTCGTCGTCGGCTAGCCCTTGCGGGGCGCAATCCCCATGCAGCTCGATCTCTTCCCGCTCAACACCGTTCTCTTCCCCGGCGCCACCATGCCGCTGCGGATATTCGAACCCCGCTACCTGGACATGGTCCAGCACTGCGTCGCCGAAGACCTCCCCATCGGGATCGTTCTCCTGCGCAAAGGCCGCGCCGAAGGCCCCGGCGAAGTTGAAATCCACGAAATCGGCACCATCGCCGAGATCATCACCGTCGAGCCCGCCGACGACGAAACGCTCAACATCATGGTCGCCGGCCGCCGCCGCTTTCACGTCCAACGCCTCATCCAGCGCCGGCCCCGGCTCATTGCCGACATCGTCGAGCCGCCCCGCACCGAGCCCCCCGACTACGCGCCCCCCGCGCCCTTCGAGCAGCTCCGCGACCGGTTCGCCGACTACCACCGCCTCCTCCTCGCCGCCACCGGCCAGTGGACCCGCCACCTCGCCCTCCCGGAGGGCCCCGAGGCACTGACCGAGCTGGTCGGCGCCACCCTGCAGATCGACAACCGCGAACGCCAGATACTGCTCGAACAATCCTCCTCGGCCAGCCTCGCCCGCTTGGAACTGACGATCATCCGCCGCGAGTTGCCCGCCCTGCGCCGCGCCCGCGCCGACCGCGAAGAGCGCCGCAGCAACTAGCGCCACGTCAATCCCCGTCCCCGGCGCTACAATCGAACCGGCGGCCCAACCCCCAGGAACCATCCCGGCATGAGCACCAGCACAAACGGACTCAGCCCGCAGCGCTTCGACCAGCTGCTCGACGCCCTGCGCGACGCCGCCGGCCCCGACCACGTCCTCCACCGCCCCCAGGACCTGCTCCTCTACGAGTACGACGGCTCCGTCTCCCGGCGCATGCCCGACCTCGTCGTCCTCCCCGAAACCGCCGAGCAGATCGCCGCCGTCGTCCGCATCGCCGGCCGTTTCGACCTGCCCATCGTGGCCCGCGGCTCCGGTACCGGACTCAGCGGCGCCGCCATCCCCCGCGAAGGCGGCATCGTCGTCTCCACTTCGCGCATGAACCGCATCCTCGAAATCGATTTCCGCGATGCCCGCGCCGTCGTCGAGCCCGGAGTTGTCAACCTCACCCTCACCCGTGCCGCCATGGCCGGCGGTTTCAACTACCTCCCCGACCCCTCCAGCGAGAAAGCCTGCTCCATCGGCGGCAACGTCGCCCTCAACGCCGGCGGCCCCCACACCATCGCCTGGGGTGTCACTACCAACCACGTCACCGGGCTCGAATTCGTCACCGCCGACGCCCGCATCGTCCGCACCGGCACCCTCGCTCCCGAGGCCTCCGGCTACGACCTCACCGGCCTCCTGGTCGGCTCCGAAGGCACCCTCGGCATCGTCACCCGGATCGCCGTCCGCCTCGTCCATCTGCTGGAGTCCGTCCGCACCATGCTCGCCGCGTTCGACACCGTCGACACCGCCTCCGCCGCCGTCTCGGAGATCATCGCCCGCGGCATCGTCCCCACCTCCCTCGAACTCATGGACCAGATATGCGTCCGCGCCATCTCCACATGGATACCCTCCGCCAATCTCCCCCAGGACGCCGGCGCCATCCTCATCATCGAAGTCGAAGGCATCGAGGACGGCCTTGAAGAAACCGCCGCCGAAATCGCCGCCATCTGCACCGATTCCGGCGCCCTCGAAGTCCGCCGCGCCGCCACCGCCGCCGAGCGCGACAGCCTCTGGGCCGCCCGCAAAGGCACCTTCGGCGCCATCGGCGTCCTCGCCCCCGACTACTACGTCCAGGACGGCGTCGTCCCCCGCTCACGGCTGCCCGAAGTCCTCCGCCAGGTCTACGAAATCGGCGAGAAATACGGACTCGAAATCGCCAACGTCTTCCACGCCGGCGACGGCAACATCCACCCGCTGATCCTGTTCGACGACGCCGAACCCGGCGCCCTCGAGCGCGTCCACGCCGCCGGCACAGAGATCCTCCAGGCCTGCATCGCCGCCGGCGGCACCCTCACCGGCGAACACGGGCTCGGCATGGAGAAGAACGAGCAACTCCCCGAGCTACTCGATCCGGCCGACATCGCCGCCATGATCGCCGTCCGCGACGTCTTCTCTCCCGATCGCCTATTCAACCCTTCGAAGATCTTCCCGCTCCCGCTCTCCGCCCGTCACCCGGCGGAGGCCACCGTCGCCGCCGGCGCCACCCCGTGAGCGCTCCCCGCGCCCGCCTTGGATAGCCCCGCCGCCGACCCAAAACCGCTCGCTCGAATGTTCCGCCGACCGCTCGCCGTTTTCCTGACCGTCAGCCTCGCCCTCCCGCTGCTCGCCATCCTCATCGCCCGCCTCGTCACTATCCAGGTCCCGGTCGCCGAGGTCGTCACCCCCGACTTCGAATTCGGCCCCCTCGAACCCGGCAGCGTCACCGCCCAGGGACTCGGCGACCTCGGCGTCACCGCCAGCGGCATCGCCGTTCCGGTCATCGTCCGTGGTGACGGGGAAGCCGGCGTCGGCGTCCGTTTCCGACTCCTCGCCGGCGACGGCGCGCTGATCCACGAACAACTTCTCGACCTTGCCGCGGCCCGTCCCAACCAGGCCGCCATCGAGCGCGCCGCGCCCGCCGCCCCCTGGCACACCATCCGCTACCGGTTCCCGCCCCTCGATGCCCCGGTCCACGGCGCAGTGGTCGAGATCGAAGCCGCCGATCTCGGCGACGCCCGCGTCTTCCTCGGTGCCACCAAGGAGGACGCCCTTCCCGCCGGCCGCCTTTCCTATCAGGGCGCCGAGCTTTACCAGGACCAGGACCTGCGCGTCGAACCACTGCGGACCGCCACCATCTGGCGGTTACTCGCCGAACTCCGCCACACCGGCCCCACCGGCTTCGCCGCCGCCCTTGTCCTCGCCCTCACGCTTACCCTCCTCGCCGCCACCGCCTCTACCCGGATAGTCCCCGGGCTTCTCCCGACCAAGCCCACCACCGCCATATAGCCCAGGACCATGCTGAGCGGCCACCGCCACCGAGGCGGAGTCAAATGATCGGCTGAAGTGTGCAGAGGGTCTTGAGCCCCGGGCTTCGGCAGCTTCTGGGGACACAACACGATCAGGCCTCAAGCACTGCAGCCGTCGACCCACCGCCGACCGTTCGATTGCGTCGTCGGACGGGAATCAGGAACGCAAACGCTCGTAGACCCAGGCCGCCGAGGCACCACCGGCGAATACCGCAAAGATCAGCGCGAAGCCGAACAATGCGATCCCATCAAGGCGAGGCGGCCCAAATGGACTGAAGGAGAGCGACCCGATCAGTTGATTCAGGAACAGTGACGCCAGGTACGCGACCGGTGCTACCAGCACAAACGTGACCAGGGCTCCGATGGATGCCCCAACATTCTCCAACAAGTCCCGCAATGCAATCTCCGTCTCGGAACCGACGCCCGCACCTGTTAACGATTGAATCAGGGTCCTACCCGGCGAGGGCGGCAGAGTCAGATTCGCATTCTAGCGTTCGCTTCTGGGGGAACCTCTGGAAGGGAAGTGCGCCATCCCCGGCGCCAGATCGCTCTTCGCTGAAAAGAATGGAGACAGTCTTTTCGGTTCGGATGATCCCACATAGAGTCCTCACGACTATTTCATATCTTGAGCCGGCAGCCAGTGCCACGTTCCCAGCTCACTTTCTCGCCGCGCTGCCGGCGCGCTGACCGCATCAAGAGCCGAACAGGCGCCCCTAACTCCTGCATTCGCGACCGCCCGACGACCGCCTCCGGGCCACGTCCGCGAAGGCTAGGAGTTCGGATCGCTCGATCGGTCCTCAAAATGACTCTGTATAGCAGTACGATATAGAGATAAGGTATTAAGCGATAAGACACTATGGGAATCGGTAGTATCAATAGGTAGGCGGCGATCAGGAGATCGGTGCATGATTCCCTTCAACCCCTCCGATTCCTCCTCAATCAGCGCTAATTCGCCGAATATCGGCCGCCGAATCAGCACCGGATGGCCCCGGCGGCCCTCGAAAACTGGAACCAGGATCGGTGCCTCGCGGTTCTCCACCGCCCCGCCCAGCAGGTCCCCCAGCAACCCTCGGGACAGCGGTTGATCCACATTCACGACCAGGATCGAGGCCATTTCGCGCAGGATTTGAGCGCCAAGACGGACCGAAGAACTCCTTCCGTCCTTATGACGCGAATTATAAGCAACATGCGCGTCGGGCAATGCCGGCGTGCCCCCGCTGATCTCCGCTTCATCGTGACCCAGCAACACCAGCACGTCCGCGAACGGCAGTTCTCCCAGCAGCCGCAACTGGTGCGTCAGCAGCGACTCCCCGCCCCAGTCCAGCAAGGCCTTCGGGCGCCCCATTCGGCTTGACGCCCCCGCCGCCAGGACCAGCGCTCCCATCCGCTCCACCTGCGCCAGGTGACCCAAAACCGCCTGCGAATACCGGCCCGGGCCACCGTCGAACTCGTCGGTCACCGCGCGGTCCTTGGATACGGCGTCAAGAACCGGAAATGTGCCCTCGACCGGCCTCCAGCACAGCGTCCCCACAGGTTCAGGGCAGAGGAAGTATAGGAGCGGCCAATAGAAGAGTAGAAAATGTAGTCGCGTCGACGCCCCTCGAAAGCACCCTCCATCACATCACCAACGAGCCCATCCCTGCCAGCACCCGGGCCCGCCTACCGGCATACGCCCCCAGCGTCGCCCGCGTAATCGTCGTGCGGTTCTCCGGATCGCCGCTCGACCAGTGGCGGTACGAGTACGAGTCGCCCACCAGGTCGATCCGCAGCAGCGGTGGCGCCGGCTTTCCCTCCCCCACCGGGAACGCCGGGTCGTAGACGGCGACCTCGGCGATCGCATCCGGCGTTATTCGGTAACTGTGTGGTACTACCGTATGCCCCTGCCCCACCACCGCCGAAAGGAAGTCCCGCCGCCACAGCACCGGCACTCCCACGTGCAGCGCCACCGGGTCCCGCCCCGGATCCAGCGTCGCCCGGCGCAGGCCTTCAAACACCCGGCGCGGGCTGTTGCGCAGCAGATCCACCCCCGCCCGCGCCAGCGCCGCATCGCTCAACTGCCGTCCGTGCATCGTCTGGATCAGCACCCGGGTTTCGGTATCCAGCGCCCCCCGTTTCGCCGCCGGCGTTTCGTCCCCGGCGAAGAGATGCAGCGCCGCCATCGCCATCCCGGTGCAGAGACCCGCCCCGAAGATCGATGCGTACGTCCGATGAAACAGCCGTTCCGCCAGTGGCCCTCGCCATCCGCCCGCGAACGACCGCGCAAAGACCTCCGTCGAATTCGAAAAACTGAACCCGTCCCGCGCCGGATCAAACCCGGTAGCCCCGTGCACCGTCGTCACCACCATCCGCCGCGTCGACGCCAGCGGCCCGCCCGGTCCCAGCAGTCTTACCCGGTAGTTCAATCGTTCCGGCGCTGCTCGTGGGTCCAGCCGTACCTCCCACGACGCCGGCATTCCGTCCAGCGCCTCCCGGTCCGGCCGTTGCCCCTCCGCCAGGTACATCCCCGCCGGCAACTCCAGGTCCAGTTGACTCCCCGACGGGCAATTCCGCGCCGTTGCCGTCACTATCATCGGGTCCACCAGCGGCTCCCGGTCCGTCGCCACCCGCGCATCCCGCAGCCCCGCCTCCCCCTCCAGCAGGTTGTCTCCCACCTCCAGTTCCGCCATGCGTCCCCGTAACTTCGGCCGCGACGATCTCGCCGGAAGTCTAGCCCACCAGCCGGGCCTCGCTACGGCCCATTCCGGCTCCCCTAGTCGTCGGCCGGCGGGTCCTTCAGGCCGCTCCCGGTCACCGGCACCAGCACCTTTTGACCCGGGTCGATCGCCCCTTCCCGACGCAGCCGTGCCGCCGCGGCAAAGGCCACCGCCGTCGTCGGCTCCACGTACAGGCCCTCCAGGCGCGCCAGGCTCATCGCCGCCTCGCGAATCTCCGCCTCAGTCACCGCCCTCGCGGTCCCATCGCTCTCGTGCAGCGCGTCGAGGATCTCCCCCATCCGCGGCGGTTCCGCCCCCGCCCCCCCGCCCGCCAT
>CAYYTN010000065.1:0-1877 GCA_964474495.1 uncultured Chloroflexota bacterium | reverse complement strand
GCGTTCTCCATCGCCCCATGGTTGTGGGAGTACACGATCGGCGCGCAATTCGCCGCCTGCGCCACGTGCAGATGCGGCGCCCGCGCCGGCGCCGACATTTCCCCCAGGTCCGCGAACCCGCGCGCCGTCCCCAGCAGCAAGCCGCCGTTGCCCACCGGGAAAACTATGTGGTCGGGCAGGTCGTCCGCCGAGAACTCATACAACTCATAGGCAAAGGTTTTCAAACTCTCCGGAAAGTATGGGGACAGGTTGTGGGAGGCGTAGACCGTATCGTCATCCAGCGCCGCGATTGCCGCCTCTGTCACGTCCTGCCGCGTCCCCGCCACCGCCACGATCTCCGCCCCATACGCCGCGATCTGAGCCAGCTTGCCGGCCGGCGCCGACGCCGGCACAAACACCCGCGCCGCAATCCCCGCCCGTGCCGCATAAGCCGCCACCGCCGCCCCGGCGTTCCCCGACGAATCCTCGATCACCCGTTCCACTCCCGCCGCCCGCAGCGCCGTCAACAGCAGCGTCGCCCCGCGATCCTTGAACGAGCCCGTCGGTCCCAGGTGCTCCAGTTTCGCCCGCAGGTCCGGCAGCCCGTGCTCCGACCCCCAGCGGTCCAGCCGCACCACCGGCGTCCCCCCCTCCCCCAGCGTCACCGGCTCCGTCCCCTCCGCCACCGGCAGCAGCCGCGCGTACCGCCACACTCCCTGCGCCTCCGGGTCAATCGAACCCTGGAACGGCCTATCCGCGTTCGGCATCCCGTCCACAAACCGGAACGGCGCGCCGCACCAGGGGCACTCGTACACCCGCACATCCACCGGCTCCGTGTGGTCGCAGGCCGTGCACGCCATCTGCAGCATCCGCCTAGCCCTCCGCCTCTCCGTCGTTTGCCGCCGCGGCGACCTCGCCGGCCGCGTTCCACACCGGCCGTTCCGGGTCCATCGCCGCCAGCAACTCCGCCCGCATCGCCGCGATCCATTCCGCCGCTTCACCCACCGGCGCCGTCACCGCCTCCTCTTCCCCGCGCAGCTTGATCTCGATCTCCCCGTTCTTCAGTCCCCGGTTGCTCACCGTCGCCCGGATCGTCGTCCCCAGCAGGTCGGCGTCGTTGAACTTCACCCCCGCCGACTCCTTCCGGTCATCGCGTAGCACCGCCAGCCCCGCCGCCTCCAGTTCCGACGCCAGTTCCGCCGCCGCCGATTCAATCTCCTCCTTGTCCCCCAGCTGCACGATCTGCACGTCGTAGGGACTTACGCTCACCGGGAACACGATCCCGTGCTCGTCGTGGTGGCGCTCCACCACGCAGGCGAACAGCCGGCCGATCCCGATCCCGTAGCTCGCCATGATCAACGCCTGCTGCCGGCCATCCTGGTCCAGGTAGGTCGCCCCCAGCTTCTCGGCGTAGCCGCTCCCCAGCTGGAAGATGTTGCCCATCTCGATCCCGCGCGCCTCGTGCAGCGGCTCGCCGCAATCCGGGCAGGCGTCCCCGTCCCGCACCGTCGCGATATCCGCCACCTCCGCCGCGAAATCCCGCTCCAGGTTCACATTCCGCAGGTGAAACCCGTCCCGGTTCGCCCCACCCACCAGGTTCCTGGCCGCCGCCACCGACCGATCCGCCACCACCCGCAGGCCCTGCACCCCCACCGGCGACGCATACCCCGGCACCAGCCCCGCCCCCCGCAGCTCGGCATCGGGCGACGCCGTCAATTCCGCTCCCAGGACCCCCTGCAGCTTCGCCTCATTCACCTCCAGGTCCCCGCGAATCGCCACGAACACCACCTCGTCCGCCACCGTGTAAAACACCGCCTTCAGCGTCTCCTGCGTCTCCACCCCCAGGAATCCGGCCACTCCCTCGATCGTCGTCTGCCCCGGCGTCGCCACCTCCTCCA
>CAYYTN010000064.1:9370-11202 GCA_964474495.1 uncultured Chloroflexota bacterium | reverse complement strand
TACGTCGCTGAGGGCGTTGGCGGCGGCGATGCGGCCGAAGTCGAAGGGGTCGTCGACAATGGGGGTGAAGAAGTCGGTGGTCATGACGAGGGCCATGTCGTCGTCGATGCGGTACACGGCGGCATCGTCACCACCGACGGCCCCGACGAGGACGTTGGGATCGGTGGTGGGAGGGAGGGCGCGCAGGACCTGCGCAAGCTGGCTCGGGGAGAGCTTGCAGCCTCAGCCGGCTCCGTGGGAGAAGCGCGTCAGGCGCGGGGCGCTGGATTGGGATTCCATAGTTCAGATGTTCTTCCGGGGCGGGCCGTGCCGTCAAACGCGGATCAGGACGGCGGGCAGCTAGGAGACGAGGACTTCGCGGCTGGGATGGCCCTCGCGCTCGGGTCCGACGATTCCACGTTCCTCGAGAATGACGATTAGCTTGCCGGCCTTCTTGGCGCCGACTTTGAGTTCGCGCTGCAAGAGCGGAGCGGAAGCGTAGTTGAACTGGCGGACGAGATCGACGGCGTCGGCGATGAGTTCGTCGTCTTCGCGCTCACCGGATTCGACGGCCTCGGCGACTTCCTCTTCGCTGACGCGGTCGGTGTCGCCCTGCTCGGCCCAGAAACGGACCAGGCCACTAATCTCGTCGTCGGAGGCCATGGCGCCCTGCATGCGGGTGAGTTTGCCGGAATCGGCGGAGGCGAAGAGCATGTCGCCGCGGCCGACGAGGCGCTCGGCGCCGCCGCTGTCGAGGATGGTGCGAGAGTCGACCTGGCTGCTGACCATGAAGGCGACGCGGGTGGGGAAGTTGGCCTTGATGAGCCCGGTGACGACATCGACGGAAGGCCGCTGGGTGGCAATGACGAGATGGATGCCGACGGCGCGAGCCATCTGGGCGAGGCGGCAGACGTAGCGTTCGACTTCGGCGGGGGCGGTCATCATGAGGTCGGCGAGTTCGTCGATGACGATCACCAGGTGGGAGAGCTTTTCGCGAGCAGGGTCCGCAGCATCACGGTTGTAGGCTTCGAGGTTGCGATGATTGGTGCCGGAAAGGAGGGTGTAGCGGCGGGTCATCTCACCGGTGGCCCAGGCGAGGACCGAGACGACTTCGTCGAGGCGGGTGACGACCGGCATCTTGAGATGGGGGATGTCGTTGTAGACGACGAGCTCGACCATCTTGGGATCGATGAGGACCAGGCGGAGGTCGTCGGGGGAGTGGCGGTAGAGCAGGCTGACGAGGACGGCGTTGAGGAAGACCGATTTGCCGGCGCCGGTGGCCCCGGCGATAAGGAGGTGGGGCATCGTGCTGAGCGATTGCACGCAGGCTTCGTCAGCGACGTTCTTGCCAAGGGCGAGGGGCAGCGCGGCGGTCATCTCAGCGAAGGCGGAGGACTCGAGCATTTCACGTACGGAGACGATGGCCGGGGTGCGGTTGGGGAACTCAAGGCCGACGTAGGGACGACCGGGGATGGGGGCTTCGATGCGGACGTTGCGGGCGGAGAGGGCGAGGGCCAGGTCGTTGGCGAGGGAACTGATGCGGGCAACTTTTACGCCGGCGGAGGGGCGGAGACAGTACTGGGGGACGACGGGGCCGGGGATGGCTTCGACGACGCGGACATCGACGTTGAAGTCGGCGAGGGTGGATTCGATGATGGCGGCGTTTTCTTCGATCTCTTCAGGAGAGACGCGTTCGCGCTCGGCGGCAGGCTCGAAGAGGTCGATGCCGGGGAGCTGCCAGGATCCGGAACTGGCCGGGGGCGCGGAGCCGTTGGCAGCCGGGGCGGGGGCGGTGTTCTTGATCTTGAGCAGGGGTTGCTGCTCCCAGCCGTTTGGGTCGTCGTCGGGCGCGG
>CAYYTN010000064.1:0-9360 GCA_964474495.1 uncultured Chloroflexota bacterium | reverse complement strand
AGCCGCTGGTGAAGGCGCGGGTGGACTGCACGTCGGGGGCGGTGGCGGCGGGCACTTCGTCGGCCGCGCGGGCTTCGAGTCGATCGATCGTGCGGAATGCCCGACCGCGGAGCCAGACGGACGCCACAATGGCGAGGTGCCCGAGGCGGCCGACGTGGCGGACGGAAACGAGCGGCAGGCGGAGTGAGAAGGTGAGGCCGCCGAGGACGAGGAACAGGAGGATGACCAGGGCGCCGAAACCACCCAGGGCGCGCTGGAGGTTCCAGCCGAGGTGGAAGCCGACGATGCCCCCTCCGTCGGGACCGGAGGAGGTGGCCTCGAGGCCGCTGGAAAGATGAATGAGAGCGGCAACGGCGGCGATGAGGAGGACGCCGGCAACAGCGTTGGCGCCGGTAATGAAGTCGCGGTCGAAGAGACTGCCGATGGCGGTGCCGGACCCCAGGGCAAAGAGGACGAGCATTGCAAGCCAGGCGGAACGGCCGAAGAGATCGATGAAGGCGACGCCGATGGCGCCGGAGACGACACCGTCGAAGCTGATGAGGCCGAGGAAGCCGATGAGGCTGAGCAGGGCCAGGAAGCCGCCCAGGGCGCGGCCCAGCCAGAGAGTGTTATCGGGGGAGCGGGATTTGCGCAGGGATTTGCGCTTTGGCCCGGCTTTTGTGGTGGACAAGGAGGCTCCTATTTGGCGATCGCACGTCGCGATCCCCGCCGCCCGTTGTCAGACCTCAGTGACGACCGGCAATATCATCGGCCGTCGCCGCGTCTGGGCGTACAGGTGCCTCCCTAGCGTAGTTCTAACCTTGTTGTTCAAATATGTCCAGTCCGGTTCTTCGACTACGTGGGATCGAATCTCGGCGGCGAGGACGGCCGCGGCGCGCTCGACGATCTTCTTGGAGTCGTCGCGATCGGCGAATCCGCGGGATATGAGGTCAGGATCGCCGAGGAGTTCACCGGTGCGGCGATCGACGGTGATGGCGGCGATAAGGACGCCATCGTCGGCCAGGCGGCGGCGGTCGCGCAGGATTTCGGCGCCGACATCACCGACGCCGAGTCCATCGACGAAGACGTAGCCGGCGGGGATGTGATCGATGACTTCGAGGGAGTCGGCGGTGAGCTCGATCACGTCACCGGATTCGGCAACCAGGGTGCGGTCGGCGGGGATGGCGCCCGACGCCGCCAGGCGGGACTGCTGGACGAGGTGACGGTATTCGCCGTGGACGGGGATGAGGTAGCGGGGCTTGATCATGCCGAGGAGGAGCTTGATCTCTTCCTGGCTGGCGTGGCCGCTGACATGGATGGGCATGATCTTTTCGTAGATCACGTTGGCGCCGCGCCGGAAGAGGCGGTTGATGGTGCCGTTGACCAGTTCTTCGTTGCCGGGAACCGGGGTGGAGGAGAGGACGACGGTGTCTTCGGGGACTAGCTTTATCTGGCGATAGTCGTCGTTGGCGATGCGGGTGAGGGCGGCGGAGGGCTCGCCCTGGCTGCCGGTGCAGATGATGACCATCTGCTCGTCGGGATAGCGGTCGATGTCGCTCTTGTCGACGAGGACACCGTCGGGCACGTGGAGGTAGCCGAGATCGATGGCCAGGGGGACGTTGCGCTCCATGCTGCGGCCAACGACGGCGACTTTGCGGCCGTAGTCGTGGGCGACCTCGATGATTTGCTGGATGCGGGAGATGAGCGAGGCAAAGGTGGACATGATGATGCGGCCGGAGGCCTCGGCAAAGACGTTGTCGAAGCTGGCGTAGATGCTGTGCTCGGAGGGGGTGTAGCCGGGGCGGTCGGCGTAGGTGCTGTCGCAAAGGAGGGCGAGGACGCCCTGGCGGCCGAGATCGCCGAGGGCCTGGAAATCGGGCGGGATGTCGTTGACGGGAGTGTGGTCGAACTTGAAGTCGCCGGTGTGGACGATGAGTCCGGCGGGGGTAGTGAGGGCGATGCCCATGCCGCCGGGGATGCTGTGGCAAACATGGAAGGTGCGGACGTCGATCTGCCCGAACTGGAGGTTCTCGCCGTGGGTGACCTCATGGAAGTCGGTCTTTTCGACCAGGCCGTGCTCCGTGAGTCGGGACTTGATGAGCCCCAGGGTCAGGCGGGTGCCGTAGACGGGCAGGTTGAGATCGCGGAGGAGGTAGGGGAGGGCACCGATGTGGTCTTCGTGGCCATGGGTGATTACGATCGCGCGGAAACGGTCGGCGTTTTCGCGGACGTAGGTGAAGTCGGGGATGACCAGGTCGACGCCGAGCATTTCGGCGTCGGGGAACATAACCCCGCAGTCGATGATGATGGCGTCGTCGCCGTACTCGATGACGGTGCAGTTGCGGCCGATTTCACCGAGGCCGCCGATGGGGATAATGCGGATGGATTCCGCGCTGGTTGAAGTCATGATGTGGTTGATTTCTTTCTGATTGTGAGCGCCAACGGATTGATTCTAGAAAAGGGATAGCTGGCGCGGATTGTCGGGGTCTGAGTCGGGGTTGGAATCCGGGGTGGCTTCGGGCCCAGCGGATGGAGCGGGCTCGGCCGCAGCGCGGGCGGCGGTGGCGACCTCGGGTATCTGGCGGAAGTCCTCAGCGAGGGTATCGGCGAGGCCGGGTTGATGGAGGGAGGCGGCCGGGTGGTACATGGCGATGATGATGCGGCCATCGACATTATGGGAACTGCCGTGGATGCGCGAGATGCGCTCACCGGGCAGGAAGTGGTTCATGGAAAAGCGACCGAGGGTGATGATGGCTTCGGGGTCCATGAGTTCGATCTGCCGGCGGAGGTAGTCAGAACAGGCTTCGATTTCGGCGGGTTCGGGATCACGGTTGTCGGGCGGGCGGCATTTGACGATGTTGGTGACGAAGACTTCTTCGCGCCGGAGGCCGATGCCTTCAATGAGGCGGTTGAGGACGTTGCCGGCGTTTCCGACGAACGGGAGACCCTGGGCGTCTTCGTTGAAGCCGGGGGCTTCGCCGATGAAGAGGTAGGGAGAGGTGGGGTCGCCGTTGCCGGGGACGGAGTTGGTGCGGGTCTCGGCGAGGGGACAGCGGGTGCAGGCGGTGACTTCGGCGGCGATGTCGGCGAGGCGGTCAGGCATGCGGACTCGACGGACGGGATGCGGTGGCTACTCCCGGGGGAGAAATGGGCGAGGTGGCAAGGAGGCGGATCAGTTGACGGCCGCCGGGGCGTTGAGGAAGGAATCGAGTCTGTAGGGCTGCATGATGGCAGCGAGGTTGTCGGTCATCTCGGGCGGGAACGCGACGAGCGGCAGACGGGGAGTGCCGGCGGGGAAACCGCCGAGGTTGAGGGCGGCTTTGACGGCGATGGGGTTGCTCCAGCCGGCGGGGAACAGGGCACGGAACAGCGGGAGGCTGTCGAGATGCTTTTTGCGGGCGGTCTCGATGTCTCCATCGACGAAGGCGTCGATCATCTGGCGGATTTCGCCGCTGATGACGTGGCTGGCGACGCTGATTACACCGACGCCGCCGAGGAGCATCATCGGCAGCGTATCGGCATCGTTGCCGCTGTAGACGAGGAAGTCGGGATGGGCGGTGCGGATGATCTCGGCGATCTGGTCGAGGTCGGCGCTGGCTTCTTTGATGCCGATGATGTTGTCGATCTGGCTGAGGCTAGCAACGGTGTCGGCGTCGATGTTGGTGACGGTGCGACTGGGTACGTTGTAGAGGATGTTGGGCAGGGGGGTGGCTTCGGCAATCTCTTTGAAATGCTCGTAGAGGCCGGCCTGCGGGGGCTTGTTGTAGTAGGGGGCGACCTGGAGCAGAGCGTGGACGCCGCAGTCGGCAGCGAGCCGGGAGAGGTGTTTACTTTCTTCGGTGCTGTACCCGCCGGTGCCGGCGATGATGCGGGCGCGACCGCCGGCGGCACGGACGGCCTCCCGATAGAGATCGGCGCGCTCGGATTCGGTGAGGACGGGCGATTCGCCGGTGGTGCCGGTGGAGAGGAGGGCGTCGTTGCCGGCGTCGATGAGGCCTTCCACGAGGCGCCCGTAGGCGACGAGATCGATGCTGCGATCTTCTTTGAAGGGAGTGACCATGGCGGTTATGAGTCGGCCAAATTCAAACATTCTTCGGTCCTCCCGCTGCCCGGGTGCGATGTCGCGTTCGGTGGTCAGCGGTGGCACAGCCGGACCGGTGGGCTCTTCCGGGTCGCAGGACCCAACCACCGGGGCAGTGTTTGGGCCACCGCTGATGTGGACGCCAGCTTAGCGTGACAGGCGGTCGCCGGCCGCAATTTCTTGCCGGGTGCCGGCACGAAGGACGATTGGTGAAGGCTAGAACGAGAGTAGCTCGGCGATCTGGACGGAGTTGGTGGCGGCGCCTTTCCGCAGATTATCGGAGACGACCCACATGACGATGCCGTTGTCGGAGGAGGTGTCGCGGCGGACGCGACCGACCCAAACGTCGTCGTTGTTGCTGGCGTCGAGGGCGGTGGGGTAGGAGCGGTCGGCGATGTCGTCGACGACGCGGATGCCGGGGAAGGCGGCCAGGGCGGCGCGGACGCCATCGGGATCGACGGGCCGGGTGCACTCGACGGTGACGGCCTCGGAATGGGCGCGGTATACGGGGACGCGTACGCAGGTGGCGGAGACGCGCAGGTCGGGCAGGTGCATGATCTTGCGGGTCTCGACGGCCATCTTCCATTCCTCGGAGGTGTAGCCGTCCTCGGGGCGGAAGGTTTCGACTTCAGGTACGACGTTCTGGACGATCTGGCGCGGCAGGATTTCGACCGCCGGAGGGTCGCCGGCGGCGACGGCGGCGGTCTGGTGGGTGAGCTCTTGCATGGCGGCGGCGCCGGCGCCGGAGACGGACTGGTAGGTGGCGGCGATGACGCGCTCGATCCCGAATTCGCGCTCGATCGGGGTGAGGGCCATGACCATCTGGATTGTGGAGCAGTTGGGGCAGGAGATTATGCCGTTGTGCCACTCGATGTCTCCGGGGTTGACCTCGGGGATGACCAGGGGGACATCGTCGTCGTAGCGCCAGGCGGAGGTCTTGTCGATAACCACGGCGCCGGCCTGGACGGCGTGGGGGGCGAGTTCGCGACTGGTAGACGAACCAACCGCGGAGAAGACCACGTCGATGCCGGCGAAGGCTTCGGGGGTGGCTTCGCGGACGGTGAGAACCTGGCCGCGGAAATTGATGGTGGTGCCGGCGCTGCGGCTGCTGGCGAGCGGGATGAGGTCGCGGAGCGGGAAGTTGCGCTCGGCCAATACTTCGAGAACAACGCCGCCGACGGCGCCGGTGGCGCCGAGGACGCCGACTAGTGGATCAGCCATTGTGGTTTGTCCCAATCATGGTGTGACGTAGAACAGCTCGTACTAATTGAAAAGCAGCCGGTCGAGCCCGACGACGAGCCCGGTGAGTGAGCGGACTTTGCGGATGGCAAGGACCACGCCGGGCATGAAGGATTCGCGGCTGGTGGAGTCGTGGCGGATGGTGAGGGTCTGGCCGAGGTCGCCGAAGATGACCTCCTGATGGGCGACGAGGCCGGGGAGGCGGACTGAATGGATCTTGACGCCTTCGTGGTCGCCGCCACGGACACCTTCGAGGGTGAACTTCTCGGTAGGGATGTGGGCGGCGGGGCGCCCCCGGGCGTCGACGATGCCGCGGGCGGTCTGGTAGGCGGTGCCGGAGGGAGCGTCGATCTTCTTGTCGTGGTGCAACTCGATGATCTCGACGTGTTCGAAGAACGGGGCGGCGGTTTCGCAGAGGCGCATGAGCATCACGGCGCCGAGAGCGAAATTGGGGGCGATGAAAGCACCGATGCCGGCGGCGCGGGCGCGGGCATCGATCTCGTCGATGGCGTCGGGGGCGAAGCCGGTAGTGCCAACGACCGGCGAGACGCCGGCGTCGATGGCGGTGAGGATGTTCGGGGAGCCGGCGGCGGCGTCGGTGAAATCGACCATGACTTCGGGTGAGGATTCGGCGATTACGCCGGCCAGGTCGGAACCGTGGGCGGCCTCGGGAGCGATGGCCTCAAGGTGATCGGTCGGAATCTCACGCAGATCGCAGAGCCCGACGAGTTGGAGGTCGGACTCGGCGGCGAGGGCCTGCGCGACCTGCCGGCCCATCCGGCCGGCAGCTCCGCAGACTAGTACTCGCACAGTTTCCCCCTAGCGGCGGTCCCGACCGCCGCGCGGCCGGCCGCGTCCGCCACGATCGCTGCGCCCACCACGGTCACCGCCACGGTCGCCGCCGCCGCCACCGTCGCCGGGCCCGTCGGAACGGGAACCGCCGACGCCGTGCTCTTCGAGAACGGCGCGCCGGGAGAGGTTGACGCGGCCGCGATCGTCGACTTCGACGATCTTGACCATGATCTCATCGCCTTCGGAGACGATGTCCTCGACGCGATTGACGTGGTGCTCGGCAAGCTGCGAGATGTGCACCAGGCCGTCGCGGCCGGGGGCGATCTCGACAAAAGCGCCGAAGTCCATGATGCGGACGACCTGGCCCATGATGACGCGGCCGATCTCGACGTCGCCAGTGATGTCTTTGATCATCTGGACGGCGCGCTGGGCGCCTTCCAGGGACTGGCCCATCACCGTGACGGTACCGTCCTCGGCGACGTCGATTTCGGTTTCGGTTTCGGTCTGCATGCGGCGGATGATCTTGCCACCGGGCCCGATGATTTCGCCGATCTTGCCGGGGTCGATGCTGTGGCTGAAGACCTTGGGCGCAAATTCACCGACGTTTTCACGGCCGGAATCGAGCGCGGCGTTGGTGGTCTCGAGGATTTTCAGCCGGGTCTCGCGGGCGCGCACGATGGTGTCACGGACGATGTTCATGCCGATGTGCGAAACCTTGATGTCGAGCTGGATGGCGGTGACGCCCTTGGCGGTGCCGGCGACTTTGAAGTCCATGTCGCCGAAGTGGTCTTCGGCGCCCTGGATGTCGGTGAGGATGGCGTAGCGGTCGTCACTCTCGATGATGGCGCCGATGGAAATGCCGGTGACGGCGCCGGCAAGGGGCACGCCGGCGTCCATGAGGGCCAAGCTGCTAGCGGTGGTGGCGGCCATGGAAGTGGAGCCGTTGGAGGAGAGGATTTCGGAGACTACGCGGATTGCGTAGGGGAAATCGTCCTGGGAGGGCAACACGGCCCGCAGCGCGCGCTCGGCGAGGTGCCCGTGGCCGATCTCACGGCGTCGGGGGCCGCGCAGGGGGTAGGCCTCACCGGAGGCAAAGGGTGGCATGTTGTAGTGATGCAGGAAGCGCTTGGGCTCCTGGATACCGAAGTTGTCGAGTCCGATGCGCTGTTCCTGGCGGCCGGAGCCGAGGGTGGCGACGGAGAGGCACTGGGTCTGACCGCGCTGGAAGAGCCCGGTGCCGTGGACGCGGGGGAGAACGCCGACGTCGGCGGAGAGGTCGCGGAGCTCGTCGATGGCGCGACCGTCGGGCCGGTGGCCGTCTTCAAGGATGGCGCGGCGGGTTTCGGCCTTGAATACGTCGGAGAGAGCGGACTTGAGGTCGCGCTCGCTGTGCTCTTCGCCGGCGAGGGCTTCGATTACGGAAGCCTGGATGGATTCGCGACGGGCGGAGTGCTCGTCGCTGTCGGTGATGCGGACGGCGGCGCGGACGTCGTCACGGACGCGGTCGGCAACGAGATTGAGAAGGTCGTCCGGGTATTTGCGGATGATCGGCTCGACCTTGTTCTGGCCGACTTTGCGCTGGAGATCGCGCTGGAGTTCGATGGTGATCTGGGCTTCGCGGAAGCCGTATTCGATGGCGTCGGCGATGCGGTCGTCGGGGACCTCGATGGCACCGGCTTCGAGCATGACAATGCCGTCGGCGTTGGCGACGACGATGAGGTCGAGAGTCGGGTTTTCTTCGAGGAAGGTGCGATCGGGGTTGGTGACGAAGTTGTCGCCTTCAATGCCCACCCGGACGGCGCCGACGGGGCCGTTAAAGGGGATGGGGGAGATGGTGAGGGCGGCGGAGGCACCAACAATGCCGAGGACGTCGGTGTGGGTGTCCTGGTCGGTGGCAAGGATGGTGTTGATGATCTGGACGTCGTTGGCCATCCCCTTGGGGAAGAGGGGGCGCAGCGGACGGTCGGTGAGACGGGCGGCGAGGATGGCGCTGTCGGGCGGGCGGGCTTCGCGCCGGAGGACGGACCCGGGGATGCGCCCGGCGGCGTAGGACTTCTCTTCGATATCGACGGAGAGGGGGAAGAAGTCGATCCCCTCGCGGGCGCGATTGGCCATGCAGGCGGTGCAGAGGATCACGTTGTCGCCGTAGTGGACGGTTACGGAACCGCCGGCCTGTCCGGCCCAGCGGCCGTTTTCGAGCGTGAGGGTGTGGCCACCGAGGGTGGCTTCAGAATTGGTAGGCATTGGTTTCTCTTCCTGGGTCGCGATGGGAAGAGTGAAGAAGTACGAAAACGAACCTGGGGCTCGGTTGCGGGCTTCTTCTCTCCTCCCTCTTTTGGGCGACCGACTGGTGTTGTGGTTGGTCTTGAAGGAGTCGAGACTGGCGCTGCGCGACGCGGGGCCGGCAGCGCGAAGACGGTCCGCGCTAGCCGCGGAGGTTGAGGACTTTGATTACCTCCTTGTATTTGTCGGCGTCCTGCGTGCGCAGGTAGCGCAGGAGGGCGCCCCGGCGGCCCACAAGTTGGAGCAGGCCGCGACGGGAGTGATGGTCGTGCTTGTGGATCTTGAGATGCTCGGTGAGATGGAGAATACGGCCGGTGAGGAGCCCGATTTGCACACTGGCGGAGCCGGTGTCCTCGCCGTGACCTCGAAGCTGCTCGATGATCTCGGGGTTTGCGGTTGCGGTCACGAAGTTATTCCAGATTGGGGGGGACTCGCCGCCGGCGAGTCGGCTCGGGCCTTCTGGCCCATGCTCTAGTCACAGGGCCTACCCGACGAGTGATTGGGGTGGAGTATACCATTCCGGGGACCACCGAACTGCAATTCCAATTTGAACGGATGGCGGCATGGCGCGACGAAGGCGGCGGCGGACGAAGGGACCGGCGAAGGCGCCGGTGGAGATCTCGGCTGCTCCGGCCAAGCCGCAAAAGCAGCGGGTGGCATTCGGCAAGGGACGGATACTGCTGCTGGCGTTTGTGGCGGTAGGGCTGCTGCCGGTGGAGTGGGTGATCTTCAGCCGGTTGGGTAATTCGCAACCGGGGGAGGAGACGCCAATCGCGGAGGAGTTGGTGTTGGATGATTACCGGGATGCGCATGAGCCGTATCTGACGATCCCGCCGACCTCGGGAGCGCGGGCGCGCGAGGGCGTGGAGGCGGGGATTCGCGATGAGCCGGTGGCGAACGAACTGCAGGTGGCGAACCTGGCAGCGGGCGGGGTGATTATTCAATACAACTGCTACCTGGAGGCGGTGGGGTGCGGGGAGCTGGTG
>CAYYTN010000063.1:6720-11204 GCA_964474495.1 uncultured Chloroflexota bacterium | reverse complement strand
TGAAGAGGTCAGTTTCATAGCCAATATGACCTGGGTCCTGATGTGCAACTACGCCCAGACCGGCAACTACGGCGGCCCCCTCGCCTATACCCAGTACAACGTCGCCTCCCACCTCGCCGGCCCCGAACTCGGCGGCCTGCGCTACGACATCCGCCACCCCAAGCACCCCCACGCTGACAACTTCATGATCACCGGCGGCCACAACGTGCCCTCGGCCTACGGGCTCTGGATCGTCCTCTACGAAGCGCTCGCCCGGCAGCACGCCGCCACCGGCGACGACAAGTTCAAGGTCGACCCCAACACCGGCTACTACGCAATTGACGCCCTCGGATTCCGCCGCAGCGCTGACGCCATGGACACCCTCCTGGAGGATTTCGACCTCACCGGCGACGCTCTCTTCGCCGGAGCCAAAGCTCGCGGCATCCGCGCCCTCTCCGGCCACTCCGAGACCATCGACGCCACCAACGACGTCAACGGCGGCCCCTCTGGCGTCGGCGGCGCCACCACCGCCGGCAAGGCCCTGTTCTGGGACTTCGCCGGCGCCCCCGAAACGGCCAAGGTGATCGCGCTTGAGGGCGAGTTCGCCATGACCGCCGGGCACGCCCAGGAAATGAAGACCATCGCCACCGCCCAGGAAGTCGGCAAACGCCTGCGCATCCTGCTCTCCTACAACAACGCCGGCATCGACAACTCGCTCATCGGCGGCGTCATCGAGAACC
Source organism: uncultured Chloroflexota bacterium (assembly GCA_964474495.1). Classification (GTDB taxonomy): domain Bacteria; phylum Chloroflexota; class UBA11872; order UBA11872; family VXNJ01; genus JASLPR01. Next base: position 10,485 of record CAYYTN010000063.1, on the reverse strand, counting down.
AGTACGCCGATGACTACTCCATGCCCCTCCAGTGGTCCTCCTACGGCTGGAACGTGTTGACCATCGACGACGGCAACGACTTCGACAAGGTCGTCGCGGTCATGAAGGCGATGGAAGACTGGGACACTAACGACCGCCGTCCCATGATCGCCATCGGCGACACCGTCAAGGGCTGGTGGCCGACCGCCGTTGACGGCAAGATCGGCGGCGTCGATGGCGTCACCGGCTATCCCAGCCACGCCTACGGCTTCCCGTTGAACGGCGACTACGTGCAGGCGCTGGCGAAGAGCTTCGAGGATCAGTTCGGCGTCAACTTCGTCGGCATAACCGACGGCCCGCCCGGTAGCGAGCGCGAGCGCCTCGTCCAGTTCAAAACCAACATCGACGTAGCCCTCTCCGCCCTGGACAGCACCGACGGCCTGCGCGATTGGCTCACCGGCCGCCTGGTCGACATCGCCGGCACCGTCGACGACAACATGCCCCACCGGCTGGCCTCGGACACCGATCCATTCAACGACTCCCGGCTCAAGGTCGCCAACCTGCCCACCGAGCCGCAGGAAGTCACCAGCGCCGGCCAGGCGGGTACCGTCACCCTCTTCGAGAAGGCCGGCAACACCGCCGGCACCCGCCGCGCCATTTCCGAGATCGGCAAGTGGCTCAACTACGTCACCGACAACCGCTTCTTCACCATCGCCGCCGACCTGTCCGGTTCCATCAACGTCGCCGCCGCCCACTTCAGCGGCGGCTATCGCGGCAGCGACAACCCGGCCGGCACCGAGTTGAACGCCGGCATCCAGGAGGCAGCCAACGCCGCGACCGTGGCCGGCCTGACCTCCCAGACTCTGTCCAAGGATCCCGCCGTGCACAACGGCGTCTGGGGCCTCTCCGGCACCTACGGCTCCTTCACCCCGCTGATGTACACGCCGCTGCGCGTCTACAGCCAGCAGAACCAGGACAGCCCCTTCGCCATCGGCGTCGTCACCGTGCTCGCCGGCCACTCCGGCCCCGAGACCGCCGCCGACGCCCGCACCCACTTCGGCATCTTCGCCCCGCAGGTCTGGACCCTGTTCCCTCGCGGACAGGTGATCAACTTGAATTTCTGGGACTACAACGATGTCGCCCCGGGCTACTTCGCCGCGGTCGACCACGCCGTCAACACCAAAGAAGCGGGCATCATCGTAATCCACGTCGCCCGGCCCGACTTCACCGTCGCCGACCGCTCGAAGTTCGCCGACTCCGACCTCAAGGCCGCCGCCAAGGGCATGTACCTGATCCGCGACTTTGCCCCCGGGCAGGAGCCGGCCGGCACGGTCTTCGTGCAGGGCTCCAGCTCCAGCTTCAACCTGGTGGCGATCATCCCGCGTCTCGAAGAAGCCGGGCTCAACGTGCGCATCGTCTCGGTCATCAGCGAAGAGCTGTTCGCCAATCAGCCCGAGGCCTATCGTGACAGCATCCTGCCGGCCTCGGCGCGCTACGACTCCATGTTCGTTACCACCGGGACCAAGCGGGTGCCGCCGGTGACCAACCTGGGGCCGCTGGCCGAGGAATACTCGCTCTGCTCCGACTGGGACGACCGCTGGCGCACCGGCGGCACCGAGCCGGACGTAATCGCCGAATCGCGCCTCGACCAGGATTCCATCTTCGACGGCATCAAGCGCTTCGTCGACGATCGCGCCGCGCGCCTGGCGAGCCAGCGCGACGCCCTGGGCTAGCCGCCACTACAGATCGCAGACGAAACGAGCGGCGACCGCCGGCGGTCGCCGCTCCTCGTTGTCTCGCGCTCGCTCCCGGCTCCGGTCGGCCCGCTAGTCGCGCCTCCCCACCACCGGCTTCGGCCGCCCCGCCGCGGCGGTCAACAGCGCTGCGCACAGGCAGAGCGCCCCGGCGATCAGGAACGGCAACATCCAGACTTCCACCCCACTCCCGGCACCCGAGTCCTTGAACGAACCGGCCATGATCGGCCCGGCGAGACCGCCGATGCCGTAGGCGGTGAACATCCAACCGTAATTGAGCCCCACCGTTTTCGTGCCGAAGGTGCCGGCGGTCGCGATCGGGAAGAGGGCGAAGTTGCCGCCGAAATTGAAGCCCGTGACCGCCAGCAGGATGTACAGCATCACGATGTTGTCGCCCAGGAAGTAGAACACGAGCATGGCGGCGCCCTGCAACGCGGTCATCAGCACTATCGATCGCCGCCAGCCCAGGAAGTCGGAGATCGTGCCCCAGCCGATCCGGCCCACGCCGTTGCTCAGCGCAAAGGCCAGCGCGTAGGCCATCGACGCCGCGGCCCCGGCCGCGGCCAGGTCCGTGTATCCGCCCCCGGCGAACAGCGCGTCACGCCCGTACAGCTTGTTGATCCCGATTAGCATCAGGCCGGCCATCGCCGAGAACGTGAAGGCCAGCCAGATGAAGTAGAACTGGCGGGTGCGGAGCATCTCGGACGGGCTCCGCCCGGCGCCGTCGCCGCTCTCGTCGTCGGCCCCGGCCTCTACCGGCTCCCAGCCCGGGGGCCGCCAGTCTGCCGGCGGGTTGGCCATCAGCAGGCCGCCCAGGTGCACCATCCCACCGAAGGCGAAGCTGTAGATCAGGAAGGTACGTTGGACGCCGAATTCGGCCAGCAGGTTCCCCCAGTTGCCGGCCAGTTGGACCCAGAGCAGGGCGCCGAACCCGAACCCGGCCACCGCCAGCCCGGTGATCATCCCACGCCGGTCGGGAAACCAGCGCATCCCCACCGCGATTGGGACCACGTAGGCGAGGCCGATCCCGGCGCCGCCCATCAACCCGACAAAGATCAGCATCGGCCAGAAACTGTCAGCAAAAGTGCCCGCCAGGCCATAGCCGGTGGCAAGCAGCAGCCCGCCCAGGATCGCCACCGGCCGCGGGCCGATCCGCGCCTCCAGCCGCCCAGCGAAGATGGTCACCACCGCGAACGTCGCCAGCCCCAGGGAGAAGATCCACTGCGTCTGGGTGGCGCTAAAGCCGAAGGGCCCGGCCGGGTCGGTCAGGTCGCCGGTGAAGACTCCCCAGGCGTAGATCGCACCCAGGGCCAACTGAATCAGCACCGCTCCCAGCGCCACCAGCCAGCGAGCGCCGATCAGCCACTGATCCTCGACCCGATTGATCAGTTTCCGCAGCGGCGGCTGCTCTTCCCAGGTGTGAATGAGATGGTAGACGTCCATGAATGAATCTCGTCTCGCTTTCATGCCGTCGCGGCACCGGGATGGCAATATCCACGATCGGCCAAGAACCCAATTTGAACCTTCAGCCGAACCCTATCGGCGCGGTATCACAGGGCGGTGAACCGGGGCGGGCAACGGATCAATGTCCGGTCACGGGGCGGTCCTGGGTCGCGAGTCCCACTCCGCGGCCGAAAGCAGTCGATCAAGCCTCCGTCACCGCCTCGCCGGGGCGCGTCTCAGCCGTAGATGCGAGCCAGGTTCTCCCGGGCCGCCGCCGTGAATTCGTGGCGGTACTCGTACTCTTCCGACGTGTAGCGCTGGTCCCGGCCGACCACGCAGGCCAGCCGCGACAGGCAACCCGTTGGGCAGCCGTCCTCGAACAGCCGGTAGCGCACGCACGATTCGAAATCCCAGGTCCCGGAGTCATAGGTCCCGATCGGGCACGCGGTCACGCAGGGCCGCGCGCAGCCGGCGCAGGGGTCGTAGTCATCGAGACCGGCGGCCTCCGGAAGCTCAAGATCCGTCACCAGCGCGCCCCGCAGGCTCACCCACGGTCCGAACTTCCACAAACTGAAGGTCGAGCGTTATC
>CAYYTN010000063.1:0-6710 GCA_964474495.1 uncultured Chloroflexota bacterium | reverse complement strand
GAGCACCGTGCCGGCCACACCGAATCCGCAGTGCTCGGCCAATCGCCTGAAGCTCACGCTTCGCCCCGGGTTGCCGAACGGATAGAGAACTTCGCACCCCGCCCCCTGGGCCGCCACGATTTCCGCCAGCCGGGGGACCACCAGCGTCGAATAGGCATCGATGGACCCGTCCGCCCGCCGCAGTTCATCGGCGTCCGCCGTCGTCGGCGTCTGCTTGAACGTCCGCCAGAAGCCCGGCCCGCCCGACCCGACCATTACGACCGTGCGGGGATTCGCCAGGTCCACCGCCTCGCTCAGGCGGTAGCCCGCCGGGCTGCGCTTGTCGAACCGCGCCACGCTGCCGGCGCCCACCAGGTTGAACCCCGCCCGCGCCGCCGTCGCCGCCAGTTGTTCCAGCACCGCCCGTCCGTCAGCCAACACCCCTCCAATCGCCCCGGACCCGGAAGCCCGCCACTACCGCAGCACCGCCCCGGTGTCCGCCGATGTCACCATCCGCGCGTAGCGGCCCAGATAGCCCTTTACATCCGCCGTCCAATCCGGCTGCTCGCCCCGCCGGCGTTCCAGTTCCTCCGCGCTCACATCCACATCGAGCCGGCTGGCGGGAATGTCGATTTCGATCATGTCGCCATCGCGCAGCAGGCCAATCGGGCCGCCCGAAGCGGCCTCCGGCGAGATGTGCCCGATGGCCGCCCCGCGGGTGGCTCCTGAGAACCGCCCATCGGTCAGCAGCGCCACCCGATCGTCCATGCCCATCCCCGAGATCATCGCCGTCAGCGACAGCATTTCCCGCATCCCCGGACCGCCCCGCGGACCCTCGCCCTGCACCACGATCACATCGCCGGCCGCGAAATCCTGGCTCATGATCGCCTTCGTCGCCGGTTCCTCGCCGTCAAAAACCCGTGCCGGTCCCCGGTGCTTCAGCATCTTCGGGTCCACCGCGTGTGACTTCACCACCGCCCCGTCCGGCGCCAGCGATCCAAACAGCACCGACAGCCCGCCGGTCGGCGAATAGGCCTCCGCCCAAGGCTTGACGACCTTCCCATTGGTCTTGCGGGCGGCCGCGATGTTCTCGGCGACCGTCTTGCCATTTATGCCCACCTGCGAAGTGTCCAGCACCCGCTCGATCTCCTTCATCACGAGCTGGATGCCGCCGGCCTGATCCAGATCCTGCATGTGCGCCGGCCCCGCCGGGCTCAGCTTGGTCAGGTGCGGGGTCTCCGCCGAAACCTTCCCGACGTCCGCCATCGTCAGGTCGATTTCGGCCTCCTGGGCGATCGCCAGCAGGTGCAGCACCGTGTTCGTCGACCCGCCCAGCGACACATCCACCGCCAGCGCGTTGCGCAACGACGCCTCCGTCACGATCTCGCGCGCGGTCACCCCGCGCTCGATCAGGCCCATCACCGCCCGACCGGTCTCCTTGGCGTCACGAATTCGTTGACTCGACACCGCCGGCGACGTCCCCGCCCCCGGCAGCGCCAGCCCCACCGCCTCCGTCAGGCAGCTCATCGTGTTCGCCGTAAACATGCCCGAACACGAGCCACAGGTCGGGCAGGCCACCGACTCGATCGCCAGCAGTTCTTCCTCGGTTATGTCCCCGCGCGCCGCCTTACCGACCGCCTCGAAAACGGTCATCAGGTCGATTGCCTCGCCGTCCAGCGTGCCCGCCAGCATCGGCCCGCCCGTCACTACCGCCGTCGGGATATCCAGCCGGGCCGCCGCCATCAGCATCCCCGGGATGATCTTGTCGCACGCCGGCACCAGCACCAGCCCGTCGAACGAATGCGCGATCGCCATAGTCTCAATCGAATCGGCGATCAGTTCCCGCGACGGCAGCGAGTACTTCATCCCCACGTGGTTCATCGCGATACCGTCGTCCACCGAAGGCACCTCGCACTGAAATGGCACGCCTCCGGCGGTCCGCACGCCGGCCTTCACCGCCTCCGCCACCTTGTCCAGGTTCACGTGTCCGGGAATGATCTCGTTGTAGGCGCTCACCACCCCCACAAACGGCAGGGTCATCTCGTACTCCGTCACCCCCACCGCTCGCAACAACGAACGATGCGGCGCCCGCTCGATCCCCTTCAGCACCTTGTTGCTGCGCCGCTCGGCGGTTCCCCCGTTGTCAGTCGTCATCGTCGATCCTTCTCTGTTGGTTACCGACTCGATCGCTCCGGGCCGGCGGCCCCCAATTCCGTCCCCCGCGTTCTCAATCCAGACCGCGTACCCTACCCCGTGCCGAGCCGGCGCTCAACCGGTTGCCCCCGGTTGGGTTCCCGGCCAGACTGCCGGATAACGTACCATTTTGATGGTAACTGACAGCCTTCACCACGGAGAACGCGACCTTTGACTCCCCAGGAGCTGAATCTCGACTGGAACCCGCCCCTCCCCCGCAACATGGACCGCGGCATCGGCATCGTCGGCGCCGGCGCCATCGTTGCCGCCTACCGCAAGGCCGGCTTCAACGTCGCCGGCATCACCAACCGCACCCGCTCCCGCGCCGAGGACCTCGCCACGGAATTCGATATCCCCAACGTTTACGACGGCCTCGACGCCATGCTGGCCGACGACGCCATCGAGATCGTCGACATCGCCGTGGCGCCCTGGACCCAGTACGACCTGGCCGTCACCGCCGCTCGGGCGGGCCGCCATCTCCTGTGCCAGAAGCCCATGCACGAAGAGCTCGCCGAGGCTCAGAGCCTGGTCGATGCGATCGCCGCCACCCGCGTCAAGCTGGCCGTCAACCAGCAGCTGCGCTGGGACGGCCGCATGCGCGCCGTCCGCCAACTCCTCGACGAGGGCTGGATCGGCTCTCCGACTCTTGGCACCATCAACGTGCACACCAACAACCCCTGGGACCTGGTATTCCTGCAGGAAAGCAAATATCAGGAACTGATGTACCACTCCATCCACTACCTGGACACCATCCGCTACCTCTTCGGCGAGCCCGACCGTCTTTTCTGCTCCACCGGCTCCGAACCGCCCCGCGGCCAGGGCACCGAGACCCGCTCCACCACGGTTCTTGAATACGATTCCGGCCCGACGGTTCTGGTGCACTGCTCAACCGACAACCCCACCGAAGAGCCCCTCGTGACCTTCCGCTTCGAGGGCTCCGCAGGCGTCGTTTCCGGCGACTACGACCTCTTCACCGGCGGCGGCGGCAATCCCGAGACTCTCTCCATCTATTCAAAGAAACTCGGAGCCAACCCGGCCACCACCGTCACCATCCCCGAGCGCCGCGTGCCCGACGCCTTCATCGGTCCGATGGCCTCGCTGATGTGCGCCGTCGAAGACGACACCGACCCGGATCCTTCCGGCGAGGACAACCTGGGCACGTTGCGCCTGGTCCACGCCGCCTACCTATCGGCCGCCGAGCATCGCGTCGTGGAGCCCGCCGAACTGGACCGCTAGCGCGGATCTCGGCTCGTTTCCCGGTCTAGTCCGTCGGCTTCGCCAGCCGCAGCGTGCGCTCCGCAAGGTCGCTGATGCGGCTGTTGTCGAACCCGGCCACCATGCTGCGCACCCGGTCGTTTAGCGGGTCGATCCATTCACCGGGCAGTCGTTTCGCGCCGTGCATCGCCCCCAGCACCGACCCAACCGTCGCGCCGTTGCAGTCGGTATCCAGGCCGCACTCAACCGCGATTGAAATCGACCTGCCAAAGTCGCCCCGGCCGTACATCAGCCCCAGCGCCACCATGCAGGCGTTGTTGATCGTGTGCACCCAGTGGTATTCGCCATAGTGACTCATCACCAGCGCCAGCGCCTCGTGCCAGTCGTCGTGGTCCTTGCTCCAGGCGATCGTGTTACCAAGCGCCTCGTACAGCCGGCTGCGCTCCGGTATCTGCGCCATCCCCGCCCGCAGCGCCGCCTCCGGTTCGTCGACTCCGAACGCCGCCGCCACCATCGCCGCCGCGAACATCTCCCCGTAGATTCCATTCTTCACGTGCGACAGCGCCGCATCCTGGTAGCTCAGCACAGCCGCCGCCTGCGGGTCGCCCGCGCACACGTACCCGAACACATCGGCTCGAATCTGCGCCCCGATCCATTCGCGGTACGGATTCCGGGTCGTCGCCGTCAGCGGCGCCGGAACCCCGTCCACCAGGTTCTTATACGCCGCCCGCTCCGCCGTGAACACCTGGTGAAACGGCAGCAGCAACAGCCATTCCTTGCCCACGTCGGCCGCCGTGTAGTCGCGGCCGTAGGTCTCCAGGATGTGCAGCGCGATCAGCATGTAATCGATGTCATCATCGCGCGGCATGCAATCGATGTGCCCGCGGGTGGATTCGCCGGCCGAGTGGTGCAACGGGCGATCCAGCGGATTCGGCTCCAGCAGCGGGAAGTACCGGGTCAGCGGGTACTCGCCGGCGGCCTCCAGGTAAGCAACGATATCGGCGCGCGGCAGCGATTCGACCGGCTTGCCCAGCAGGCAGCCGGCGCTCCGCCCCAGCCACCCGCCCAGGATGCGGTCCAGCAGGTCATCCGGGTTCGCGAACGGCCCCGGGCGGTCCGCCGGGCGCGCCGCCGCGATCGCCGCCAATTCGGTCGGTTCCACGTAGGCGAAATCCGGCGCCGGCTCCAATTCCGCCAGCACATCCAGCAGGCCGGCCACGTTGGCGCCGGTCGATCCCGCCTCCTCCAGGCCCTCGATCTGCTTCACCACCGCCGCCACGTCGCAGCCCTCTTCCGCGCGCGCCTGCTACTCCGCCCGCAACATCGCCTGGGAGTCGTTTACGTCGATCATCCGCGACCCCCGGGTTCCCTCGAATCTGTTCCCCTCAAATCGGAAAGGGCACATAGCATACATGCCCCGGCTCAAACCGGGAAACCGCCTCGCCGCCGCCGGCCCATCCCGCCCCACGAGCGCTCCCGCAGTCTCCTAATCGCGGGCGAACAGCGTCGACCGCCAGAGCAGACCCTCGTCTTCAAACGCCTTCGTCAGCCCGGCCGTCGCCAGTCGCCGGTCAATCTCCTCCAGCGAGTGCAAGAAGAACCGGAACTCCCGCCGCACGAGCCACATCCCGAAGCGCACCGCCCGCGCAAATACCCGGAAATACCATTTCTCCCGCGGCGCCACCAGCAGGTAGAACCGGCCCGCCCGCGCCGCCGACGCCGCCACCAGCGCCGGCATGTCCGGATAACAGCACACCACCCGGTCCAGCACCACGATGTCCGCCGGCGCGATCTCAGCCTGCATCGCCACGAAATCTCCCAGCCGGTATTCCACCGCGTCGCCGTGGCCCAACTCCGTAGCCAGCCCTTGCGCCGCTTCCGCGTAGGCCGCCGAGACCTCCACCCCCACCGCCGATCCAGCCCCGCGCCGCAGCAACTCCAGGTGCGCCCCCCCGGCCCCGCAACCGATATCCAGCACCCCGGCCCCGCGCACGTGCTCGTCCGGTACCCGGCGCACCAGTTTCCCGATCCGTTCCGCCAGGCCCTTCTTCAGGTATTCCCGGGCCTCGCGGCGCGCCGTCTTCCGGCCGAACATCCGGTCCAGCCCGTTCACCGAGCAGCAGTCCGCCATCTTTGCCTCTCTGGCTTTCCCGGAGATCGCCCGGGCCGGCCCTGCCGATGATAGGACCGAATACGCCGGCCGGGCCCCCATCCTTGAGCACCACCACCGGAAAACTGATCCCCGGCCTGCTGGCCGACTTCGAAAGTCGGGGACTCGTCCACGCCGTTTCCGATCCCGAGCTGGGCCGCCGGCTGGATTCCGAACCCATCGCCGTCTACTGCGGCTTTGACCCCACCGCCGACAGCCTCCACGCCGGCCACCTGATACCGCTGCTCACCCTGGCTCGTTTCCAGCACTACGGGCACATCCCGATCGTCGTCATGGGCGGCGGCACCGGCATGATCGGCGACCCTTCCGGCAGGAGCGCCGAGCGCAACCTGCTCGACCTGGACACTCTCCGCGACAACGTCGCCGCCCAGCGCTCGCAGTTCGCCCGCATCCTCGATTTCGATCGACCCGGCAACGCCGCCATCATGGTCAACAACTACGACTGGCTCTCCGAACTCGACCTCATCGGTTTCCTGCGTGACGTCGGCAAGCATTTCCCGCTGTCGGTCATGCTCTCCCGCGAGTCGGTCCGCCGCCGTCTCGAAGGCGACGCCGGCCTCAGCTTCACCGAGTTCACCTACCAGGCGCTGCAGGCCTACGACTTCTACCATCTCTACCAGCACCACAACTGCCGCCTGCAAGTCGGCGGATCCGACCAGTACGGCAACATCCTGGCCGGCGTCGACTACATCCGCCGCCGGACCGGCGCCGACGACCGCGCCGCCGCCCTGGTCTACCCCCTGCTCACCACCGCCTCCGGCGAAAAGATGGGCAAAACCGCCCGCGGCGCCGTCTGGCTGGACCCCGAGCGCACCTCACCCTTCGAGTGGTACCAGTACTGGTTCAACGCCGACGACGCCGACGTCGGGGCCTACCTGCGCACGCTCACACTCCTTGAAATCGACCGGATCGCAGAGATTGAAGCCGCCATGCAGGCCGACCCGGCCGCCCGCATCGGCCAGCGCGCCCTGGCCGCCGATTTGACCGGCATGGTCCACGGCCCGGTAGCCGCCGAAGCCGCCGAGCACGACTGCCGCGAAGTATTCGACTCCGCCGCCGACCCGACCACCCTGACCGGCGACATCCCCTCGGCCGAAGTGACCCGCGCCGACCTCGACGAAGGTCTCTCGCTCACCCGGATGCTGGTCGAATC
>CAYYTN010000062.1:8883-11314 GCA_964474495.1 uncultured Chloroflexota bacterium | reverse complement strand
ACCTTCATTCGGACTCGGACTCCTTCGTATTGCACAACGGTGCAATACCATACCCAAATGCCGCCGCCCTGAACATCAATTCCCCTGTTTCGTCCCGGCGCCGGCCCGCCTGCCTACGCGTCGCCCCCGTGATAGCCGCAGTCACGGACCCGGTACAACCAGCCGCTGCCGCCGGTCACGTAGAGATCGGTCAGGTCGTCGCCGCCGAAGCAGAGATTGGTCGGAAAGTCGCCGCCCAGCGAGTGCGTCGCGACCACCCGGCCCGAGTCCTCGAACACATACACCAGCGGACCCGGCCCATCGGTGGTCCAGCCCGCCGCCACGATGATGTGCCCGTCGGCGCTCACCTTCAGCCCGTCGGCGCCGCGCGCCGGGGCGAAATTGTGCAAGACCCGGTGCTCGCCCAGCGAGCCGTCGTCCGCAACCGGGTAGGCCCGCAGCTCGCGCTTGCGCCCCTCGCCGTAGTCACTCTGCGCCACGTACAACGTCCTGCCATCCGGCGAAAACGCCAGCCCGTTCGGGCGCGTCGTATCGAACGTCATCCGCTCAATATGCGAGTGATCGCCGTGCGGAGTCAGTCGGTAGATCGACTCGTGATCCAGCTCCATGTCGTCGCGGTCCTGCCCGTAGCGCGGGTCCGTGAACCAGAGCCGGCCGAGCCCATCCATCACGATGTCGTTAGGGCTGTTCAGCCGCTTGCCTTCGAAATCGTCGACGATGGTATCCGCGCGCCCTTCCGCCGCCGAAATGAGCGAAATACGCCGCGCACCCGATTCGCAACAGATCAGCTGGCCGGCCCCCGTCCACAGCAGCCCGTTGCCGTTGTTGGTGCCCTCGTAATAGCGATCCGTCACCCCGGTAGCCGGGTCGAAACGCATCACCCGGTGCGCGGTCATATCCACGAACAGCAGCACCGCCCCGGTCCACTGCGGGCCCTCGGTGAATCCCCACGGACCCGATACCTTCTCGAATTCCCAGTTCATCGCCATCCTTCGATCTCCTCTAATCGTCCCAGCGCAGATACATCCCCAGCACATCGCCGGGCCGCCCGAGCATCATCTGAAACGCCTCCGGCGCCTGGTCCACATGCCAGTCGTGGGTAATCAGGTCCTTCACATTCAGCTTCTTCTCCGCCATCAAGCCCAGCACCTGGGCGGTCCCGGCCACGTCGAATCCGCAGGGGAACGTCATCGTCAGCCGCCGGTGATGGGCGTCGTCGAAATTGATCTCGATCGGGTTCACGAAATAGCCCTGCAGGCAGATCTTGCCCGGCTTTTCGGAGTCATTGCACGCCCCGCGCACCGCCTCCAGCATCATCGGCATCGACTCGCTCCGACCCGTGCACTCGACCACGATGTCCGCCCCGGCGGCCTGCTCTTCATGCACCGCCGCCACCACGTCCGCGGTCTGCGCGTTGACCGCGATATCGGCGCTCACCCTCGCCGAAAGCGCCAGTCGGTTGTCCAGGATGTCGGCCGCTATCACCCGCGCTCCCGCCTCCCGATACAACTGCGCCGCCATTTGTCCGATCATCCCCTGGCCGATCACCAGCACCAGGTCGCCCTCCTCCGGCTGCGTCAGATTCCGCCCCACCATAGGCGTCGCCGTCACCCCGCCCATGCTCGCTGCGATATCGTCAACCGCGTCCGGAATCTTCGTCACCATCGTGTGGTCGTGGCAGCCCATCCCCGTGTAGTTGCGCACCGACGGCCCCAGCGGATCGCCGTCCTCTAGCCGCGTCGGATTCAGTCCCACGAAGACCCGGTCGCCGGCCGCCAGGGAATTCACCCCCGGCCCAACCTCCTCCACCACCCCGACCCGCTGGTAGCCGTAGACCATCGGGTAGCGCTCCCGGGCGCCGGCGTAGAGACCGCGGATCATCCAGCCGTCCGTCCCGACGCTGATCCCGGTCAGCGTGGTCCGCACCAGCACCTCGCCGGCCGCCGGATGGGGCACGTTCACCTCGCCCACCTCCACCTCACCGACCCCGGTAAAGATCACCGCTTTCGTCCGCATTTGCGCCCGCCAATCCTGTGACCTCAGACTCCGCAACAGGTCCGCAGTATGCTCGGGGCAAAGCCCGATCGCAAAGGTCCGCTCCTTGGCCCCACCCCGCAAAGCCGCTCGCCGCAAAAAGAAGGCCGCCCCGAAGTTCAAGATCCGGTCCTGGCGCGAGGCGAAGGCGAAACGCCGCGCCCGCGTCGCCGAGATCGTGGAGCGCCTGCACCGCGACTACCCCGACGCCGGCTGCGCCCTCACCTACTCCTCGCCCTGGGAACTGCTGGTCGCCACCATCCTGTCGGCCCAGTGCACCGACGAGCGGGTCAACCAGGAGACTCCCGCCCTCTTCGCCCGCTACCCGACCATTGCGGAAATGGCCGCCGCCGGGCAGGAGGAGATGGAAGAGATGGTCCGCCGCACCGGCTTCTTC
>CAYYTN010000062.1:0-8873 GCA_964474495.1 uncultured Chloroflexota bacterium | reverse complement strand
GTGGCCGCCGCCGCCATCGTCGACGACTTCGACGGCGAACTGCCCCGCGACCTCGACGATCTGCTCACGCTGCGCGGCGTCGCCCGCAAGACCGCCAACGTCGTCCTCGGCACCGCCTTCGGCATCCCTTCCGGCGTCGTCGTCGACACCCACATCGGCCGCCTCAGCCAGCGCCTCGGGTTCACCAAAGAAACCGCTCCCGAAAAGATCGAGCGGGCTCTGATCGACCTGCTGCAGCGCGACGAATGGATCTTCACCGGCCACGCGCTCATCTGGCACGGGCGCCGCGTCTGTGACGCCCGCAGGCCCGACTGCCCGGCCTGCCAGCTGCGCGATCTCTGCCCGTCATCCACCGCCACCGAATAGCAGACCGGCCGTGCGCGTCCTGCTGACCGGCGCCACCGGCTACCTGGGCAGCCGGCTGGTCCCGGTCCTTGTCGAAGCCGGCCACGAAGTCCATGCCCTCTCCCGCGATCCCGCCAACCCGCGTCTCCACCCGGGCATCTCCCGCGCCTTCGCCTGGCAACCCCTCACCGGCCCCCCTCCTCCCGAATCCCTGCAGGGCGTCGAAGCCGTCATCCACCTGGCCGGCGAATCGGTCCGCGGACGCTGGAACCCCCGCAAGAAGCAGGCCATTCGCGACAGCCGCATCACCGGCACTGCCAACCTGGTCGCCGGCCTCCTCGCCGCCGATCCGCCCCCTGGCGTCCTGATCTCCGGCAGCGCCATGGGCTACTACGGACTCGCCACCGGCGACGATCTGCTCACCGAAGACGCCGCCCCCGGTTCCGACTTCCTCGCCGGCGTCGGCGTCGAATGGGAAGCCGCCACCGAACCGGCCGTCGCCGCCGGAATCCGTGTCGTGTTGCCGCGCACATCGCTGGTCCTCGGCGACCAGGGCGCCCTCCCGGCGCTCCTCCCGACCGCCCGACTCGGCCTCGGCGGACCCATCGCCGGCGGCCGCCAATGGTGGTCGTGGGTCCACGAAGACGATGTCGGCGGCCTGATCCTGCACGCGCTACAAAACGACGCCCTCAGCGGCCCCGTCAACCTCGCCGCGCCGGAGCCGGTCCGCCAGCGCGACTTCGCCCTGGCCCTCGGCCGTGTTTTGCGAAGGCCGGCCATCATGCCCCTGCCGGGCTTCGCCCTCCGCCTGCTGGTCGGCGAGTTCGCCGACGGCATCATCAACGGCCCGCGACTCTCCGCCGCCCGCGCCCTGGACTCCGGCTACCAGTTCAAGTTCCCCGAACTCGAACCCGCCCTGCGCGATCTACTCTAGCCGGCCGCCTAGCGGGTCTTGATCCGGAACCACACCCAGTAGCTGCCGAACAACCCCACCGCGATCACCAGGCCCCGGAGCCACAGCGCCTCCATCCCGAAAATCGCCGACAGCGTCACCGCCGTCATCATCATCACAACGATGAGAATCTTGGTCCCGCGCGGGATGCTCCGATGCTCGCGCCAGTTGCGGATGTACCTACCGATAAAGCGATTTCGCAGCAGCCAGCCGTACATCCGCTCCGAGCTGCGCGCGTACAGCGCCGCCGCCATCAGCAGGAACACCGTCGTCGGCAGACCCGGCACCACGATCCCCACCACCCCGATCGCCACCATCAGCGTGCCCAGCGCCACATAGACCCACCGCACCATCCGCGAATCCGCAAGGCGCACCTCGGACAGGTCGATGCCATCGCGTTCGATAGCCGTCGGCTCAATCCGCGCCGTAGTGACGATTCTGCCCAAATCTCCCCCTTGACCCGATTGTCTGATCGCCCGCACTGCCCGAGCGGTCGCTTGAACGTGATTATATCTTCCACCAGCCGGAACTTCTTTACCCAATCCACGTTCCCGCGCCGGATTTCGTTTTCGCACCGCGCCGGGCCTGCCTACAATCCTGTCAAGCCCAACCGCCGCCGAACTCCGGAGGACCCATGCCAACCGCCACCATCGACCTTCTCCCCCGAGAAGATGCAGAAGAACGGCCTCTTCGCCAGCGAGCAACTCTTCTGCGACGTCTACTGCCTGGAACCCGGCCAGGAGCAGCGCGTCCACGCCCACGCCGAATCCGACAAGATCTACCATGTGCTCGATGGCGTCGGCATCTTCACCCTGGGCGACGAAGCGATCGAGCAGTCCGCCGGCGACGTCATCCACGCGCCCGCCGGCATCGCCCACGGCGTCCGCAACGCCTCCGCCAACCGCCTCCGCTGCCTCGTCGTCATGGCCCCCCCGCCAAAGCACTAATCCCCGGGCCCGAGCGCCCGGTGCTCTTCCAGCACCACCGTCTCCGAGTTGTCCGACGGATAGGGCGGGGCGGTCATGAAGATCACCCGCGCCGCCTCGTCGCCAACACAGCGGAATTCCAGCGACTCACCCGGCAGCGTCACCACCGCCTCACTGGCCTTCACCCGCACCGACCGCGCCGCGCCCTTCTCCGCGTCAAACGACCAGACTTCCACCTCGCCGGCCACGACGTAGGTGATTTGCTCGATCGAGCGATGGGCGTGCACGCCGTACCGCGCGCCCGGTTCGATCCGCCCGCCGGCCAGCGCCAGGTTGCGCGCCGGCCCCAGGTCGTAGGGCCGCACCGGGATCTCATCCGGCGCCGCGAACTCGGCCCCGGCCGTTCGTGTCACCAGCGTCGCGTTCATGCTGCCCATCCTCAACGGTCTAGAGACATCGCCTCAGGGCGGCGGCAATTGCCGCCCCGTGGCCTATTCTCAACGGCCAAAACAAGAGGCCCTGGAGAGGCTCTTTGCCTTTCGGTCGCATTCTGCCGCACAATCGACGCCCACACGTAGGCTGGCCATTTCGCGAGACTGGACTCAAAGGCCGGCCACCAGAACCGGGGGTAACGCCATGGGCATACTCGAACGATTCTCACTCGAAGGCAAGACCGCCCTGGTCACCGGCGGTGGAACCGGGATCGGCAAGGGTTTCGCCCTCGCCCTCGCCGAAGCCGGCGCCGACGTAGCGGTCTCCGGGCGCACCGCCGCCACCATCGACGCCGTCGCCGCCGAAGTCGAGGCCCTGGGCCGCAAATCGCTGGCCATCATCGCCGACGTCCGCGTGAAGGCCGACGCCGACGCCATGGTTGATTCCGTCGTCGACGCCTGGGGCAAGCTGGACATCGGCGTCAACAACGCCGGCGTCTGCACCCACGTCGGCGTCGACGAAATGGACGAGGACGAGTGGGACCGGGTCATCGACACCAACCTCAAGGGCCCCTTCCATTGCTCGCGCGCCCAGGCCCGGGTGATGCGCCCCAACGGCTACGGCAAGATCATCAACAACGCCTCCATCTCCGGTCACATCGTCAACCGGCCCCAGGACCAGACCCACTACAACACGTCCAAGGCCGGCCTGATTCACCTCACCAAATCGATGGCCGCGGAGTACGCCGCTGACGGTATTTATGTCAACTCGATCAGCCCCGGCTACATCCGCACCGACATGGCCGACACACCCGCAATCGCGAAGATGCACCCGATCTGGCTGCGCGACACCCCGGTCGGCCGCCTGGGCGAGGTCGAAGACCTCCAGGGCGCTCTGATCTTCCTCGCCTCCGACACCTCCAACTTCGTCACCGGCTGCGACCTCATCGTCGACGGCGGTTTCACCATCTGGTAGGACTTTCCCCTTCATGACAGCCGTATCAAACGCCGCCGATGCCAACCGCGGCCACGCCGCCCATGCCAAAGCCGCCGAAGACCAGACCGGCCTGCCCGGCGAAATCGGCCGGCCGCTCAACGTCACCGTCATCGGCGCCGGCAGCATGTTCACCCCGCGGCTCATGAACGACATCCTGCGCATCCCGGGTGCGGACTCCGGCCGCATCAACCTGGTCGACATCGATCCCGAGCGACTCGCCACCATGCGCCAACTGATCCAGCGACTCGTCGAGCAGCTCGGCCGGGCCGGCGGCTGGACCGTCAACGCCGCCACCGACCGCCGCGAAGCTCTGGCCGGCTCCGACTTCATCGTCGTCACCATCGAGGTCAGCGGACTCGACTGCGTGCGCTTCGACAACGACATCCCGGCCAAGTACGGCGTCGACCAGTGCATCGGCGACACCATTGGCCCCGGCGGGCTCTTCAAGGGACTCCGCACCATCCCGGTATTCCTGGACATCCTGGCCGACGCCGAGGAGCTGTGCCCGAACGCCCTGGTGCTCAACTACACCAACCCGATGAACATGCTCTGCCGGGCCGCCGCCGAGCGCAGCGCGATGCGGGTCGTCGGGCTCTGCCACTCCGTCCAGGGCACCGGCCGCCTGCTGGCCCGCCGCGCCGGGGTGCCCTACGCCGACCTGGACTGGGAATGTGCCGGGATCAATCACCTGGCCTGGTTCACCCGGCTCGAACACGACGGGCAGGATCTCTACCCGCTCCTCTTCGAGAAGGCCCGCCAGGACCTCGCCGGCGATCCCGCCGATCCCGACGACGCCGGCGACTTGGTCCGCAAGGACATGATGCTCAACTTCGGCGCCTTCATCACCGAAAGCTCCGGCCACCTCAGCGAATACCTGCCCTACTACCGCCCGCGCGCCGACTCGCGCGAACGCTACTGCGGCGATCGCTACGAAGGCGGCTCCAGTTTCTACGCCAACGAGTGGCCAACCTGGCGCGCCGAGGCCGACGAGTCCCGCCGCCGCATGCTGGACGGCCAGGAGCCCATGGACTGGGACCGCAGCTTCGAGTACGCCTCCTGGATCGTCGAGGCCGTGATGAAGGACTCCGATTTTCGGTTCCACGGCAACCTGCCCAACGCGGCCCCCGGCGACGGTCTGCTGATCGACAACCTCCCGGCCGGCGACATCGTCGAAGTCGAGTGCCTGGTCAACGGCGACGGCGTGCAGCCGCGGGCCCACGGCGCGCTGCCGGCGCAGATGGCAGCCGTCTGCCGGTCCAACCTGGCGGTCTTCGAACTCGGCGTCGCCGCCGCGTTGGAGCGGCGCAAGGAACCGGCCATCCACGCCCTGATGCTCGATCCGCTCACCGCCGCCAGCTGCCCGCCGGCCGATATCCGCCGGATGACCCTCGAGCTATTCGCGGCCGAAAGGGACTTCCTCCCGGACTACGCCTGACGCCGCTCCGCCCTGCCACCGTCGAAACGGCCGGCTCGGCGACACGACCCACTCGACAACCAGCTGGCGACCCCGACCCACGTTCGAGACTGAAACGCTCCTAGCCCCGCAAGGCCGCCAGTGAAAGCAGCCCGAATGCCACCGCCGACGCCAGCAGCGACAGCCCCGCCCCGGCGTAGTCCGACTCCGTTACGGCCATGAACGCGATCAAGATCCCCAGCAGGCCCACCAGCAATCCACCCACAAACGCCACCGCCGGGAACTGAAATCCGCTGCCGCCGCTCTTCTTGGACATGGCTTCTCCTTCGGATACTCCGCCGACGCCACAAACACCTGCCGGCGCGGACCGGCCCATGCTACTTCACGGTCGATTGAAAGCTTTGTCACAGAATCCCGCCGCGTAGGGCCGTAGCCTGTGGACCGAGACAGGCGAATCGGCCGGGGAGCGTCCGTAGTGAACATCGAAGTGCTGTGGTTCGAGGGCTGCCCGGGCCACGAGGCCGCGGTCGCGATACTCAACGAGGCCATCGCCGCCACCGGCGCCCGGGCGACCGTCACCGAGGTGCTGGTTCCCGACCAGGCGATCGCCCGGCAGCAGCGCTTCCCCGGCTCACCCACGATTCGCGTCAACGGCCGGGATATCCAACCCGGCTACGAAGACGACGGCGACTACGGGCTCCGCTGCCGCATGTACCAGACCTCCACCGGTTACCGCGGAGTCCCCGAGCGTGAATGGATCGTGCAGGCGCTCACGGCGGGGACCGGGCTCAAGCCGGAGTGACCCTCCGGACTCGCTGAGCGCGGACCCGCACCGGGAGTTACCTGCTATATTCGCGCTTCACTAGGAGTGACCCGCGTGGACAACTACTCACTGCTTCGCGACGCCGTCCAGCGGCAACGAAACGTGTCCGGTCGTTACGACGGCTTCTATCGCGAATTTTGCCCGCATGTATTCGGCCACAGCCACGGCTACGCGCTGGTTCTCGCGCTCCAGTACGCCGGCGCCAGTCGCAGCGGCCTCGATCCGGACAATCCCGAAAACAACTGGCGCTGCTTTCGGGTCTTCGACTTCAGGGAGTTGGCGGCCCACGACGCCCCCTGGCGCACGGCCGCCAACTGGACTCCGGATCAGCGGTGCGTCAGGAATATAGATGTCAGAGTGGATGGGCGCCGCGGCTAGCCGTTTGCCCTCGAGAGCCATCGCCTCCGGCCCGGTTCGAAGCGATCGGCCGGCCTGCCAGGTAACCCGAATTCACCGCGCTCACATACCTGCGGTCGGCGTCTCGGGTCGCTAACAATCGCACGAATCGGGCGCTCGCTCGCGGACATCGATGATTCCCTTCCGGCGGTCCAGCTCCACCGCGCAGCACTCCAGCAGCGCCTCCTTCAGCTGCGCCCGGCCGCGCTGCACCCGGGATTTCATCCCCGATTCGGATATACGGGCCCGCGCCGCCGCTTCCTTGCGGGTCATCCGCTCCAGCTCGGTCAGCCGCACCGCCTCGCGGTACTTCGCGGGCAGCGTGTCCACCAGCGTGCCCACGTAGCGCGCCACCGAGCGGTCGCGCTCTACATCGTCGGTCTCGCCCTCGGGCTCCGACCCCTGCTCCGCCACCCGTGCCTCGCTCTCCAGCCGCTCCGTCGCCGTGCCGGCCCGCGCCCGCTTCCGGTAGAAATCGGTTATCGCGTTCGACGTGATCCGGTAGATCCAGCCCGCCAGCCGCTCACGGTCATCCAGTCGCTCAAGCCCAACGTGAATTCGCAAGAAGACATCCTGCAAGATGTCCTCAGCGTCGTCCGGCGAGCCCACCCGGCGCTCAATGTACCCCTTGAGGCCGTCGCCGAATTCGCTCCAGATGGCCGACGTGTCGGCCGTCGCCAGGTTCACACCCTCACGCATCCAGCGGCCGGCGCGCTTCGATGTCCGCCGACGCGATGTAGTCCACCGCCGAGCCCGCCTGTACCCAGTCCTGGATGAACTCGCGGCTCTCGCCCTTGGGCCGGATTGACACCCGCTCGAAACCCGCCTCGACCAGCATCTCCCGCAGGTCCTCCACGGGCGCCGCCCCGGCCACACAACCGGCCAGGTACGCCGGATCGTTTTTGATCTCGTCCGGCAGCGGCGCCGTCGCCACCACGTCCGAAACCGCCAGCCGGCCACCCGGCTTCAGCACCCGCAACGCCTCCCGGTACACCGCCGGCTTCTCCGGCGAAAGGTTGATCACGCAATTCGACATCACCACGTCCACCGTCGCGTCGGCCACCGGCAGGTGCTCGATCTCTCCCAGCCGGAACTCGGCGTTCGTCAGTTGCGTCTTGTCGGCGTTGGTCCGCGCCCGCGCGATCATCGACGCCGTCATGTCCACCCCGATCGCCCGGCCCTCCGGTCCCACCGCCCGCGCCGCCAGGAACACATCGAAACCGCCGCCGCTGCCCAGGTCCAGCACCGTCTCGCCGGGCTTCAGCGCGGCGATCGCCTGCGGGTTGCCGCAGCCCAGGCCCAGGTTCGCGCCCTCCGGCACGTCTTCCAGTTCGGCGTCCGAGTAGCCCAGTCGTCGCGAAGCCGCGTCGGCGTCTGATCCGGCGGCCTCCGCTTCCGGCCCGCAGCAATCCGTCGCGCAGCCGCAACCGCTGTCATCCAGGGCGATCTCCCCGTACCGCTCCCGCACCACGTCTCTGATCTCGTCCGGTTTCATTTCCGTCGCGCTCATTGTTGCCTCCGCAATCTCTTCCAATTGTAGGTCCTGGGCCCGCGCCGCGCGGGGCGATCGTCTCAGCGATTCAGCCGCCCGTGGGCTATCGGCACTCCCGCCAGCGAGCGCACGTCCGGTCGTCGCGTCGCGATGACTCCCGGCCCGCTGGAGAGCCCCGGCTTCAGGCCACGGCGACGCCCCAGCAGCGCCAACAGCATCTTCAGGCGGCCCACCCGGGGCCGTCGCATCCCGGGCATCCGGGCTCCGGCGAACAACATCTTCGTCCTCGATTCCGTAGCGACTATTCGTGGAAGGCCCGATCCGTACCGGCCCTCACACCAATAGACGACGAACTCTCGCGAGGACGCAAAAAGAAAATGCCGGGCCCGCGAACGGACCCGGCAGCGAGCGCGGCTACTCGGCGGTGTCGCCCGTGCCGCTGAATTTCACCGGCATGCCGACCTCACCGAGGAACAGCTTCGCGCCGACGACCACCAGGGCTACCACAATCGTCAGAATGGCAAACTTCTTCATGGCTTACCTCCTTTGCTATGACAACGCCATCACCGGGCTGATCGTTATTCGCCGGGGAGCGGCCGCCGGTCACCTTTGCCCGGGTTACTTCCCGCGGATCCCTACCGCGGGCCGGCGCGCCGCTACTCCTCCGTTTCGCCCGTCCGCCCGAGGTTCGCGCGTATGCCTTCATCGCCCATGCACACTCGCACGCAGACAATCACCAGCGCGACCACGATCGCCAGGATCACCAACTTCTTCATCGCCAACCTCCTGCCTTCCGCAGCGCCCCGAAACCACAACCCGCAATGACCCGGCCGGTCCCCGCCATTATCCACCCGTCCGCCGCCGGGCCCATTCGCCGGGCAGCGCGGCAGCGCGCTACCCCGGCTCGCCGCCCCCACCTCGCCCCGTTCGCCTCGCTCCGTCCGCCTGGCTCCATCCGCATCGCTCCGTCCGCATCGCGCCGACCACCCCGCCAGATCAACCTTGTTCCACCCGCCTGGCTCCGTCCACCTGGCTCCGTCCACCTGGCTCCGTCCGCCTCGCTCCGTCCGCCTCGCTCCGTCCGCCTGGCTCCATCC
>CAYYTN010000061.1:5177-11408 GCA_964474495.1 uncultured Chloroflexota bacterium | reverse complement strand
GCCGCCGACCTTGTCGTTGCGCTCCAGGGCCAGGACGTTGAGTCCGGCGTCGGCCAGGTAGTAGGCGGCGACCATGCCGTTGTGCCCGCAGCCGATGACGATGGCGTCGTAGTCCATTGCGATGTCTCCTCGGAGGGGGATTCGCGCTGGCGAAGCCCGGCGAGTGGCCCTACGACTTGTGGTAGGAGAGGGCCTGCTGGCGGATCAGGTTGTCGTGGATGTGGAAGACGGCGACGCCGTGGGCCTTGTTGCCGTCGGCGTCGCGGCCGCTCCATTCAAAGAGAACGGTGGGACCGTCGACGGTGACGGATTCCTGGGTCAGCGCGAAGCCGGCGAGGTCTTCGCCGAGGCCGTCGAACGTGGCCAGGATCGCGGCGTGCCCGCGGGCGACCTTGCCGGGTTGGACGAAGGCGGCGTCGTCGGCATAGTCGGCGATGACACGGTCCATGTCGCCGGCCTGAATCGAGTCCCAGTGGTCGTCGTAGACCTGGCGTGGGCTCCGCATTGACGTCCTCCTCAACCTGCTTCCGATACGCGCCGGGGACCGGCGTGGGGCAATCATGAACTAAAGTTCCACGATGGTGCAAATCGGTGGCCCGACGGGTATTTGGCGGGAGAATTACTGGAGAAATCCCAAGACGCAACGCCATTTCAGGAGCGCTGCAACGGAACCTTGGTTGTGTTGTAATCAGCACCCGCCGGAACGGGATATTGCGCGGTGGCGCGCGGCAGCGCACGGTGGCGTCACGACGGAGGAAACAATGCCCAACGACCAACTCCCCGAAGACTTCCGGCAGCGCTTCATGGCGCTGCACACGGCGCTGTTTTGCGACAGCATGGATCGCATGGGGCTGGAGCCGCGGGTGATGGACTACCGGATTCGGCCGGTGTATCCGGGAGCGGTAATCGTGGGGCGGGCGCTGCCGGTGCTGTGGGCGCCGGTATACCGGCCGCCGGAACACCCCTACGAGAATCTCTTCGCGGCCTACCGGGCGCTGGAGCAGGACGATGTGTTTGTGATGACGACCAGCGGGTTCGCCAGCGCCGGGGTGTGGGGCGGGTTGCTGAGCACGGCGGCGCGGGTGCAGGGGGCGGTGGGGACGATCGTGGATGGGTTGACCCGGGACGTGGATGAGATCCAGGAGATCGACTACCCGGTGTTCGCGCTGGGGCGCTCGCCGAAGGACTCGGAGGGAAGGGCGGAGGCGATTGAGTTTGGGACGCCGATCGAGTGCGGCGGGGCGCTGGTGGAGCGCGGCGACATCGTCTTCGCCGACGACATGGGCGGGATCGTGATCCCGGCGGAGGCGGCGGTGGAGGTGCTGGAACGGGCCGAGGAGAAGAACCGCGGGGAGTCGAACGTGCGGGAGATCCTGGCCACCGGCCGGGCCGTCGGCGAGGTGTTTCGCGAGTACGGGATTCTGTAGGCCAGCGGCGCGGCGGGGCCGGCAGAAAGCGGGCGGGCGATTGAGCCTGAGTATCGGGGTGGATGTTGGCGGTACCTTCACCGACCCGATTTCGCTGGATGCGGCGGGGCGGATCGGCGAGGCGAAGTCGCTGACCACGCCGGATGACCCCGGTGTGCAGCGAGAAGTGCTTTCGGACCTACCGGACATATGTGTATCCGACAGTACGGGGCGAGCTCGCCAGGGCCCGGGGAGTCCGGCCGGGGCGGCCGCGTCCGCGCCGTCGGGAAGATTTCGCCGGATTCGGGGAACGGTGGGGCGCGGGCTAGTGGGGGATGCCGTGCTCGTGGAGGCGGCGGTGGACGGCGCGGCGGGCGCTCTCGAAAAGGCCGATATGGCGGGCGCGCTTGGCGTCGTCGCGGTAGATGGCGGTCTCCTCAAGATAGGTGATGCCGCCCTCGATCAGGGTGAGCATGAAGGTGGCCTGGGACGGTGAGAAAAGCTCGCGGTCGCCGACCGTGACGTAGACGGCCGAGGTGTGCGCGGCGACCTTGTTGACCCAGGCGTGCCAGAGGTCGATTTCGCCGTAGCAGCGGGCGGCGATCCAGCAGCTGTCGCCGACTTCGTGCTTTACCGACAGATGGGCGGAACGGCCACCGGGATCGGCGGCGGCGTCGGCGATGACGCTGCCGTTGGCGACGATTTCGATGCGGGTGAAGGGCAGCGCGCTGTGGGCGGTGGCACTTAGTTCGAGGGTGCCGCCGCCGTGGGGCAACTGGATATCGGCGCCGGGCGGCAGGCCTTCGGCGGTGAAGAAGAGCAGCGGGCCGGTGCTGGAAAAGGTGTCGCCGGAGCGGATGGCGTCGCGCCAGTTCTCGTGGGTGAAGGGACGGTCCGGGCCAAGCCGGGCGTAGGTGCGGACGCCGCCGATGGGGATGGAGTTGGTCATCTTGTCGCTGCCGCCGACCGCCGGGAGGCGATAGCCGCAGTTTAGATAGCGGTACCAGGAGCCGATACTGTGGCCGTCGAGTTGCGGCGGGAAGTACTTGAGCTCGGCGGCGTCGATCTTGCCGAGAGCGATGTCGGCGGCCAGCTCGCTGTGGGGGGAGGGGAAGTGGGGGGCGACGACCAGGGCGCCCTGAGCGTGGGCGGCGTCGGCCCAGTCGGCCATCAGGATTTCCTCGGCGCCGCCGAAGTAGCCCTCGTCAGGCCCGCCGCCGGCGAAGGGCATGACCAGTTCCTTCATGCCGAGCAGGCTCATGTGGCCCAGCATGTGGTGGCGGTTCTCCTGGCCGACCCAGAGCAGCCGATCTTCTTTGGAGGCCGGGTCCAGCGCGCCGGTGAAGTTCTCGACGTTGGTGAACAGCCGTCCCCAGGGCGCGGCCAGCAGGTTGACGACGTTCAGATCCTCCGCCTCGGCTTCCAGGACGGAGGTGCCCGGGTCCAGGAAATGCACGTGGGTATCGCCGGTGTAGTAGCCGTCGGCCTTTGAATCGGTCCAGCGGTCGATTTCGAGGGTCAGTTCGCGCTGGCCTGGGGAAATTTCTACGCGCTGCCGGGCCGGCGTGTATTCGAATCCCTTGGTGTATTCGACGAAGACCTCGCCGACCGGGAGTTCGATCTGGAAGCGGCCGTCGACATAGGCGAAGTTGGTGTCGCCCAGTTTCAGGTCGCCGCCGATGTCTTCATTCCAGTTGATGTTGATGTCGCGCTGGTGTCCGTAGGGCGGGAGGTAGTTTCCCCGGGGACCGTAGAAGCTGACCCGGGTGGGGGTCTCGCGACCGGTCGATTTGTCGACGGTGCGCATGTGGACCCAGGTGTCGCGATCCTCGACGACGCGCAGGTTGATGCGTCCGTCGCCGGTGGTGGTCTCGCGATCCTCAAGAAGGTCGCCCAAGCGCGCGGTCGACTCCCGCTCCCCGACCTTCAGCGTGAGGGTCGCCTCGGGGGCGGCGGTGCCTTCGATCAGGGTGGCGGGGTGGTCGGCGTTGCCGGTCCCGGCGCCGACCCCGGGGCGATCGAGCCAGTCGTCGGGAATGTCGCCGGGGTGGGGGTCGGTGCGGGTGACGTGGCCCAGGTCGAAGGCGGCTTCGACGGGGGCGGCGACATCGGCCACCACCGCGGTGAGGGCCGAGCGCCGCAGCGGATTGTGCTCCAGCGAACTGAGCGTGAGGGCGGCCACGGTGACGGTGCGACTCCCGGTGACCCGTAGCTCCAGCGTCGCGATTTCGCGGTCGGGCTCCGGGTTGACGATCGCGGCCAGCAGGTAGGTGGTCGAACCGCGGGGGGACTCGGTCATGCCGGTCAGGCCCTTCGCATCGGCGCCGACAGCGGGGTGGGGCAGCGGCTCGAACTGCTGGACGGCGGCGAAGGGGAGATCGCCCCAGAAGGCGCGGCCGGGGTTGATTTCGAAGCGGTTGCGAATCGGGCGAACGTGGCGGGTCCCGTCGCTATAGACGAAGACGTATTCGGCGACGGTTTCGCCCGGGACATTGGGGCCGTCGGGACGGACCTGGGATACGGGAATGGCGTCGAGGAAATGGCAGACGGCCAGGTAGCGGGTCTTCGCGCCGATGGGCACCGCAACCGCCGCCGGGAGCTCGGGCCAGCCGTCGCCGCCCAGCACGACCCAGGCGGCCTCCGGATTGTTCGGATCGGGGGAGATATCGAACGGTATCCCCCGGAAACGCTGCGCGCCGAGGGGCAGGTCTTCGAAACCGGCGAGTGCAGTGGCGCGGTCGATCTCGTCGGGGCGAAGATCGGTGTCCACCGACCACTGCCAGGTTCCCCGGGTATGGCCGGAGGTCGGAGCACTGGCTGCCACCGACCAGAGCCAGCGGTCCCGCATCCAGACGTTTCGCGGGCCGTGGTTGCGCAGGCCGGCGAGCGACAGAGTCGTGAAGGCTTCCAAGGTGCTACCTCCCGGGACCGTCGGGGCTGGATTGGGAAGAGTATCGGCCGGTCGGGTGGGGGTTGTCCAACGAGGGGACCGGTCCGCGAGAGAGCAGGATGCGCGGGCGGTATCTACTGGTCGGGCGGAGATCGACAGCGATTGCCGGCGGGCCTAGCGTCGGCGGGGGGAACGAATGAAACGAGGGGGTATCCACGTGGTACGTGGCCGGTTGATCGTGCGGGTGGTGGCGCTTGCACTGGTGGGCATGGTCTTGCTGGCGAGTTGTGGCGGTTCCGGGGCAAAGGTGGCCCAGGGGCCTCCGGTACCGACGCCGACGCCCCCGGTTGTGGCGGCCGCGGCAACAGAACCGGCGGAGACACCAGCCCCGGCCCCGACGCCGATTCCGGCGGCTGCGACGGCGGAGGAGGAGGTCACGTTTGAGTCCGGGTCAGCGGACGGCAGCGCGCGCATGACCGTGGCGGTCGCGCCCGCGGCCGTGGACGGCGGGGCGAAGATTTCGATAGCCGAGGTGGCGCGAGCCGACTGGCCGGAAGAGATGGCCGGGGTGGAGCCGGTGGGACCGGTCTACGAGATCACGGCGCCGGGGGTGGAACTGGCCGAGCCGGCGACGGTCAGCATCGCGCTGGAGCCGGCAGCGCTGGCGCGGGCGGGTATCGACCCGGCGGCGGGGATGGGAGCACTGCTCCTGGTGTCGCGGAGTGACAACGGCGAGTGGGAACTGTTGGCGGACCCGGTGACCCGGGTCGACCTGGGCACCGGCGAAGTGGTCGTGAGCGCGGCGGCGACGCATTTCAGCGAGGTCTTCGCGATGACGTTGAATGGGGCCTTGCGAGTAGCGATGACTCCGGACCGGATGTCGGCTGAGTTTCGTGAGGAGTGGGTGGTCGAGGTCACCGTCACGAGCCGAACCCCGGAGGACCTGGCGGTCCGAATATCCGGTCACACCGGGACGGGGATCGGAGGCACGGGTTTGGTGGCGAGGTTGCTGTCGCCCCCCCCGCGGGGAGAGCCTGGTGGAGGCGGGAAAGACGGTGCTGGTGGCTCCGGGCTTCAAGTTCGGGTGCGTCGGGGTAGGGAAAGACGAGTATTCGGTCTCCGTCGAGTACCGGTTGGTGGGGCGGACGCTTTCGGAGAAGGCGACGGCGGAGCGGTTCCTGGTGGGAATGGGTCTGGGCCTTGGCGTCATGGAGTCCGACCCACCGGTGGCAGGGGTGATACTGAGCGCGCCGGTGGAATGCCGGGCCCCCGGGGCCGATACCCCGACGCCCACGCCCACCGCACCGCCGACACCGAGCCCAACGTGGCCGCCGACGGCGACGCCGGGGCCGACGCGCACGCCGCGGCCCCCGGAAGGATTCATCGATGTGGAGGTGCTGCACTTTGAGGGGCAGCGGTTCCCGCTGGAACAGTTCAACCTGGCGAAACCGGATGAATGCCTGCTTGAGCACTACCATGCGGACTTCGCGGCGCATTCGCTGGAAGGCGGGGTCGCGTTCGACCCCGATCGCGGTGGCTGCGGCTATGGGACGGTGCTGGAGGCCAGGATCACGATCGAGCGGATCACCGACGCGGTGTGGGCGGACTATCGCGGGCGCTACGCGGAAGGGGACGAGTAGGGGAAGGCCGTTGAGCGGCTCGTCCGGCGGCGAGCTGATGGGACTATGGTGATGGGCGCTCGGCGGGGCAAACCCCGGCCGGGTCGGAACCCGCGCACGAGGTCGAATCCGGATCAGCCCGCAGTCACGCATCTTCGAGGATCTGAACCCCGAGCAGCGGCGCGCCGTGGAAGCGGTGACGGGGCCGGTGTGCATCCTGGCCGGCGCCGGCACCGGCAAGACGACCACGATCACCCGCCGGATCGCCAACCAGGTGCTGACCGGCACGTTCGACGCGCGGCGAATCCTGGCGGTC
>CAYYTN010000061.1:0-5167 GCA_964474495.1 uncultured Chloroflexota bacterium | reverse complement strand
TCCCGGTGGAGCCATAGCCGGGGTCCCGATCCCCGGTCACCTTCACCCGCAAGGCGGCCCAGGAGATGGGGTCGCGGCTGGCCGAACTGGGAGTCGAAGGAGTGCCGGCGCGCACCTTCCACGCCGCCGCCGCCCGGCAGTTGCGCCACTTCACGCGGGAGCACAGCGAGGTGCTGCGCTCCAAGTTCCGCCTGCTGATCCCGATCGTGCGCGGTCTGCCGAAGCCCTACGACCGACGCGCGGTGTCCGACCTCGGCGCGGAAATCGAGTGGGCCAAGAACGGGCGGCGGCCGCCGGACGAATACGCGGCGGCGGTTGAGAAAGCCGGCCGGGAGCCGCCGCTCCCCACCGGCCTGATGGAGGGCGTGTACCGGGAATACGAGCGCCGCAAGGACGCCGCCGGGCTGATCGACCATGAGGACCAGCTTGAACTCACGATCCGGCTCTTCCAGGACGACGCGGCGGCGCTGGCGGAGTTTCGCGAGGGCTACCGCGCCTTCACGGTCGATGAGTACCAGGATGTGAATCTGTTGCAACAAACGCTCCTGGACCTGTGGCTGGGCGAGCGCGAGGAACTCTGCGCGGTGGGGGATGACTACCAGTCGATCTTCGGGTTCACCGGGGCCACGCCGCGTCACCTGCTGGGCATGCCGGGGCGCTATCCCAACGCGACGGTGGTGGTGCTGGAGGACAACTACCGCTCGACGCCGGAGGTGATCGCGACGGCAAATCGCCTGGTTCCGGAGTTGGGCGGGCGCAAGAAGGTGCTGCGACCGACGGTCGCCGGCGGCCCGGAGCCGGAGGTGCGGTCGTTCCAGAACAATGAAGTGGAGGCGGCGTTCATCGCGAAGCAGATCGGCCGGCTGCACGACGCGGGGGTCGCGCGCCGCGAGACGGCGGTCCTGTTCCGGGTGAACTACCGCTCGTCCGACTACGAGGCGGCGCTGCTGGCGGCCGGGATTCCGTTCCAGGTGCGGGGCGGGGGCCTGCTGGAGCGGGCGGCGGCAAGGCAGGTGGTCCCGCGGTTGGAGTCGCGCGGATTCGAAACCGGGGTGCCGGCGGTGGTCCGCGAGGAGGCCCGCCGCTCGGGCTACCTGGTGGAGCCGCCGGACGATCTCGGCGCGGCCGAATTGTCCTTTCAGGCCGACCTGGCGCAGATCGTCGCGCTGGGACGCGGATTTGATGGCGAGTCGCGGACGGTGGCGGAATTCGTGGCCGATCTGCGGGATCGCCTTGAAGCGGAGTCCGAGCGGGACGCGGTCCAGTTGATGACCTACCACTCCGCCAAGGGCCTTGAGTTCGAGGCGGTGTTCCTGCCGCTGCTGGAAGATGGCGAGATGCCGTTCTGGCGGGCGGTGAAGACCGGCGGGCTGGAGGAGGAACGGCGGCTGTTATACGTCGGCCTGACCCGGGCGAAGCGGCACCTGTTTGTCACCCGGTCGTCGGAAGACAATCCGCCGAGCCCCTTCCTGGAGGAATTGCGGTCGGCGCGCCCGGCGGCGCGGACATCGAAGTCGGCGACCCGGAAATCCGGGCGTGAGCAGCCGGTGATTGCCCGGGTCGGGCTGACGATCGAGTGGGGCGGCCGCACCGGTAGGATCGCGACGGTCAGCGAGGGCGGGGCGTACATGCGGGCGGGATCGGGGGCCAGGGTGCGGGTTCCCTTTGGCTCCCGGGTCAGCGCCGGAAAGCGGAGCGGGCCTCTGGAGCGACCGCGAAAACGCGCCCGGTAGGGCCGGCGGAACTAGCCGGGGTCGTTGTCGAGCAGACGGATCGGGCCGGTGACGTAGGGCAGGGTGCGGCGGACTTCGGCTTCGTCCTTGTACACCGTGTCATCGAAGCGCGGGTCGGTGGACTGTGGGATCGCCAGGCAGATGGACCGGTACTCGGCGCTCGGTCGGTGCAGGGTGTTGGCCGGGACCACCACGGCTTCGCCTTCTTCGAGAACGGTGCGGCCGTGTTCGGTCTCGATGGTGATCCGGCCGCGGATGGCCAGGAAGAACTCGGCGTTTTGCTCGTGGAGATGCCACGGGAACCGGCCCTCGGCCACGAATAGCCGGGTGCCGACGCCGTTTACCTCCATGAAGTCGATCGGGTGCCAGGGCTCCAGGTCGGCGGCCAGTTGGATGAGGCTGCGTTTTTCCATTGCGGCTCCGCGGGTGGCTGGTTGGGGATTTCGCTGCTCGGGCTCAGGGTAGCGAACCCGGGGGGAGCGGCGCGGTGGTTGCGGTAGGCTCTGCGGCGGGAACGGGGGACGGATTGAATCTCGGAGGCAGATGATGGATCGCGCGGCGGCGCTTTGGTGGGGCGGGCGATGAACGACGGCCCAACGCGGGTGCTGGCGGCGACGGCGATCCTGGGCTACGGCTATCCGCTGGCCTCCTTCGCGAAGGGGCTGGAACACGATCCGCATGTGATCGGGGTGGACGCGGGTTCGACCGACCCGGGGGCTTACTACCTGGGCGCCGGCGAGCCGCTGTCGGGGGCGGCGACGGTGAAGCGCGATCTGCGGCCGATGGTGGTGGCCGGGATGGAGTGGGGGGTGCCGGTGATCGTGGGCACCAGCGGTGGGGCCGGGGGCGACCCGCACCTGGAGTGGTGCTACGAAATCCTGGCCGAAATCTGCCGCGAGGAGGGCCTGCATCCGCGGGTGGCGGTGATCCACGCCGAGCAGGACCAGGAGGTGTTGCGCGCCGAGCTAAAGGCAGGACGGATCGACGCCCTGGCGGCGGTGCCGCCATTGACCGAAGCGGACCTGGTCCGTTCGACGCGCATCGTCGGGCAGATGGGGGTGGAGCCGATCCAGGCGGCGCTGGATGCCGGCGCGCAGGTTGTGCTGGCGGGCCGGTCGTGCGATGTGAGCGTATTCGCGGCGGTGCCGTTGCGGCGGGGCAACGATCCGGCGCTGGCGATGCACGCGGCCAAGATCGTGGAGTGCGGGGCGTACTGCGCCGAGCCGGCGGCGGGGTTGGATTCGATCCTGGCGACGATCAACGCCGACGATTTCGTGCTGACGCCGCTGAGCGCCGGGCAGCGGATCACGCGGGCTTCGGCGGCGGCGCACAGCCTCTACGAACAGGACGACCCGGCGCGGATCATCGAGCCGCCCGGCACAGTGGATGTGACGACGGCGGTCTTTCAAGAACTGGCGGATGGGGCGGTGCGGGTGTCGGGGAGCCGGTTCGAGCCGGCCGCCCGGTACACCATCAAGCTCGAGGGGGCGGCGCTGGCCGGCTACCGGGCGGTGTCGATCTGCGGCGTGCGCGATCCGACCGCGATCGCCCGGATCGACGATCTGCTCAACGGCGTGCGGGAGCACGTGGTGGACGTGTGGGGGGCGGCGACGGCGGAGAATCCGTACGAGATCACGTTCCGGCGCTACGGCCGCGACGGGGTGATGGGGGCGGGGGAGCCGCTGCGCGACCGGCTGAGTCACGAGTTGGGCCTGGTGATCGAGGTGGTGGCCGGGACGCAGGCCGAGGCCGGCGAGATATGCTCGCTGGCGCGCTCGACGCTGCTGCATTTCGACTACCCGAGACGGCTGAACGTGGGCGGCAACGTGGCGTTCCCGTTTTCACCGCACGACGCCAACTGGGGCCCGGTGTACGAGTTCAGCGTCTACCACCGCTGGGCGGTGGACGATCCGCTGCTGCCGTTCCCGATTGAAATGCGGGCGCTGTGACGGTGAAGACAGCGCCGCTGCACGAACTGGCGCGGATTTTCCGCAGCAAGAACGCCGGGCCGTTCATGGTGACGGTGGATATCTTCTTTCGCGATGAGGCCGACTACGCGGCGGTGAAGGCGTCCGGGGCGCTGACCCGCGAACTGGTGGCGGAGCGGTACCGGATTTCACTGGAAGAGGTGACGGCGATCCACTACTGGGACGCGGCGCTGGCGGTGAAGGTGGCTATTCGGCGGAAGGTGGGGTGCGGGGCGATCGGCGATACCGACTGCTACGGGGCGCAGCAGCACGCGCCGCTGCTGGATGTGCCGGTGCCGGTGGGCATCCGGGGCTAGTTCCATGGGACGTTGGAGGGGCGGTAGACGTTGCGAGCCCAGTAGCTGGCAATGACATCGCGGAGGTCGTTGGGCACTTCCACGCTGGTATTGGCCGGGTCGGGGCCAAGGCGAAAATCCAGGTCGTGGACGCCGCCGACAAACGCGTACCAGGAGGTCTGCCACTCCCAGACGGCGTGGTTGGCGCGGAGCCGCTCGAAAAGCTCCATCAGGTGGTCCATGTAGAGCGCGCCGCCGGGCGCCCAGCGATAGATGCCGAATTCGTTGACGGCCACCGGGACGCCGTGGATGGTGGCGAAGTCTTCGACGAGCGCCAGCAGCGCGGTCAGCCAGTTCTGATCGAAGCGGTCGGCACGTCCGTCG
Organism: uncultured Chloroflexota bacterium; assembly: GCA_964474495.1. GTDB lineage: Bacteria > Chloroflexota > UBA11872 > UBA11872 > VXNJ01 > JASLPR01. The sequence continues at coordinate 787 of CAYYTN010000061.1, read as the reverse complement.
CCATCGATGTCGAAGCTGCCCGGGTAGGGGTTCCCGGCGGATGGGTCCTGGTGGGTGTAGGCGGACTGCGGAGCGTACTGGTGGGCGACGTAGACGGTCTTCGGGTCGTCGGTGGGCACCAGGTGGGGCAGCCACGCGACGGCGCTGCCGCCCAGCGCCCCGACCAGGATCGGGGTGTCCGGATCGACCTCGCGGATGGCGGCGACGATGCGCGGGTAGAACCCGTTCCAGTCGCTGAGGCTGCCGGCGTGGCCGGGGTAGAAGTTCTCCGGCCGGTGGATGCCCAGCAGGGCGTTGGCGTTGGGTTCGACCATCAGGTCATAGCCGACGACGATGGGGTTGTCGCGGTAGCGGGCGGCGGTGTGCCGCCACATTTCGGCCCAGGCGTCCCGGGCGGCCGGGTCCTCCCAGACGCTGTCGTTGCGGTAGGGCTCGAGGGCGGGACTGCCGTCGTCGCAACAGAAGCTGAATTCGGCGCGACCGGGCCCGCTGCGAAAGGAGATGACGGCGAACATGTCGGCGCGGGCGATCTTGGCGAGCAGGTCGTCGAGGTTGGCCTGGATACCTGGATCGACGGCGAAGGGGGCGCCGACGGTGAAGAGGCCCGGGTGGGAGATATTTACGTAGTTGGCACCCATGGCGGCGAGGCGGTCGAAATCGGCCTGCGAATAGGGCGGGCCGACCGGGCCGGCGCCCTTGAAGTCGTAGCCGTCGACTTCGGGGATCACGATGGATTGCCAGATGTTGGCCCCGCGCAGGCGGGTCTCGCCGCCGGCCCAGAGGCTCC
>CAYYTN010000060.1:5611-11420 GCA_964474495.1 uncultured Chloroflexota bacterium | reverse complement strand
CGAAGGCCAAACGCCGCAAGGCCTGGCAGCGCGTCGCCGCCGGCGAAGTCGATGTCGTCGTCGGCACCCAGGCGCTCATCACCGACGAAGCCGAGTTCAACTCGCTCACCTTCGTCGTCATCGACGAGCAGCACCGCTTCGGCGTCCACCAGCGCGCCCGCATCCGCGGACTCGGCATCAATCCGCACGTCCTGGTCATGACCGCCACCCCGATCCCGCGCACCCTGGCGCTGACCATCTACGGCGACCTCGACATCAGCCGCATCGCCGAGATGCCCCCGGGCCGCCTGCCGGTCAAGACGGCGTTGATTGCCCCTGAGCAGCGCGCCAAATCCTTCGCCTTCATCCGCGAGCAGGTCGCCGAAGGCCGCCAGGTCTTCGTCGTCTTCCCGCTCATCGAAGAGTCCGAGACCCTCCAGGTCCGCTCCGCCGAAGCCGAGTTCGAGCGCCTCCGCAACGACGTCTTCCCGCAACTCGCCGAGCGCATCGGCCTGCTCCACGGCCGCCTCAGCAACAAGGCCAAGACCGCGGTCATGAACTCCTTCCGCGACCACGATCTCGACATCCTGGTCACCACCGCGGTCGTCGAAGTCGGCGTCGACGTACCCAACGCCACGATCATGATGGTCGAAGGCGCCGAGCGTTTCGGGCTCGCCCAGTTGCACCAGTTCCGGGGCCGCGTTGGCCGCAGCGACCTGCAGAGCTACTGCCTGTTGCTCAGCGATTCCGAAGACGCCGCCGACAATCAGCGCCTCCTGGCCATGACCCGCACCAACGACGGCTTCCAGCTCGCCGAGCGCGATCTCGAACTGCGCGGCCCCGGCGAAGTGCTTGGCTCACGGCAGAGTGGCCTCCCGGAGTTGCGCGTCGCCAGCCTCAGCGACGTCGCAACCCTGGAACTATCCCGCCGCGAGGCCATCGCCCTCTTCAAGCGCGATCCCAACCTCCGCGAAGGCGACAACCGCCTGGTCCGCGAGCGCCTGGACAGTTTCTGGGACCGCCGCACCGAGGTTTCCTGAGCCCGTGGCCCGACCCGGACTCCGCGTAACCGGCGGCACGGCCCGCGGCCGCGTCCTCGCGCTGGTTCCCGGACCCGGCACCCGCCCCACCTCATCGATGCTCCGCGAGGCCATCTTCGCTTCATTGGCCGGCGTCGACGGACTCAGCGTCCTTGATCTCTGCTCCGGCAGCGGCCTCCTGGCCATCGAGGCCCTCAGCCGCGGCGCCGCCCGCGCCACCCTCATCGATTCCGCCGGCCCGGCCATCCGCACCATCCATGCCAACCTCCGCGACGCCGGTTTCAGCGACCTGGCCGAGGTCCGCCGCCGCCGCGCCGATGTCTTCCTCAAGAAGGCCGACGCGAGCTACGACCTGGTGCTGGCCGATCCGCCGTACGCCGACGCCGCCCTGGCGGCAGCGATTGTCACGCTGGCCCCGGCCGCCCTCGCTCCGGAGGGCCGCCTGGTCCTGGAGCACCCCTCGCGCACCGACCCGCCGGCGCCGCCGCTGGGGCTAGAACTCGACCGCACCCGCGCCCACGGCGACTCCGCCTTCACCATCTACGCCCGCCGCGACACTCCGCCTCGTTCCGACGGCTAGCCCCCGGCTCCCGGCAATCCACCGCCCGATTTCCACCGACCCGTTGATATACTCGGCCCGAACCAAGCGAGGTAACCCATCAAAGCACTCTTCCCCGGCTCCTTCGATCCAGTCACCAACGGCCACCTGGATATCATTCGGCGGGCCAGCGTGGTTTTCGAAGAAGTCGTCGTCGGCGTCCACCAGAGTCCCGGCAAGCTCGTCATGTTCTCCGCCGGCGAGCGCCTCGCCATGATGACCGACGCCATCGAGCGCATCCCCCGCGTCACCGCCGTCGGCTACGACGGACTCACTGCCGCCTTCGCCCGCGAAATCGGCGCCGGCGTCCTGGTCCGCGGCCTGCGCGCGCTCTCCGACTTCGAGTACGAATTCGCCCTCGCCGCCATGAATCGCGACATCGATCCCGGACTCGAGACCGTTTGCCTGGTCACCACTTCGGACCACACCTTCATCAGTTCCAGCATCATTCGCGAGATCGCCGCCCACGGCCAGCCGGTCGATAAGTGGGTCCCGACTAACGTCGCACGCGAATTGCACGCTAGACTGGACAGTGTCCAGCAGGGATCAAGCCAGCGGGAGTAGGGTGCCATCGACATCGTCAACCTGATCGAACGCCTCGAAGCATTGTTAGAAGCCGGCCAGCGCGTACCGATGATGAGCAAAGTCCTCATCAACGAGCGCGAAGTCCTTTCCATCATCGACCAGATGCGCATCAGCATCCCCGAAGAGATCCGCGAAGCCCGTCGCGTCATGCGCGAGCGCGAGCAGATACCCCAGTCCGCCCAGCTTGAAGCCGAGCAGATCGTCGCCCGCGCCCGCGAGCAGGCCGAGGCCATGGTCCGCGACGAAGAGATCGTCCGCCAGGCCCAGACCCGCGCCGAGCAGCTCATGGTCGAGGCGCGCGACGAGTCCGACAAGATGCGCGACGAGATGGACGCCTACGCCCTCAACATGCTGCAGGACCTCGAGCGTCGCCTGACCTCGCACCTCACCAGCCTCGAGCGCGGCATCGGCGCCCTCGAACGCGACATCCCCGAAGTCGCCGACGCCGCCGAAAGCTTCGCCACCCCCTCGCCGCCGCAGTAGCTCCCGCCCCAGCCCTCCCGCCAAGAGCCCATGCAGGAATTTCTGGTCAGTATCTCCCGCCTGTACCGGTCCCCTTCCGGGACCGTGCTTCCCGTGCCGGTCGACGTCGATCCGGCCGGCTTTGAACTCGAAGAGGACCTCGGCCGCGTCACCGGTGAGATCCGCCTGGTGCGCGGCGACGGCGACATCCTGGCCATCGGCGCGCTATCGACCGTCCACGCCGCCCCCTGCCGGCTCTGCCTGGACCCGCTCGATATCCCGCTCGAGATCGCCATCGAAGGCCGCTTCCTGACCCCCGACAAACCCGAGTTCAACCCCGAGTCGGACCTCTACGATCCGGACATCTTCCCGCTGATCGACCGGGCCGAAATTGACTTGACGGAACTCGCCCGGCAGAGCATCATCACGGCCGCCAACCCCCACCAGGACTGCGGTGGCGCCTGCGATCGTTACGAATCCGTCCTGGCGTCGTACAGTAGTGGGCCCGGGAAAGACGAAATCGATCCCCGCCTGGCGCCACTCCAGGAAATGAAAGCCCAACTGCTGCAATCGGGCGAACCCGCCCCCCCAAAGGAAGACGAATAGCGTGGGAGCGCATCCAAAACAGAAAATCTCCAACAGCCGGCGCGGTTCCAAGCGGGCCCACCAGGCCCTCACCGCCCGCCAGTTCAGCCGTTGCCCCACCTGCCGCTCGCTGGTTCCCCAGCACCGCGTCTGCCCGGTCTGCGGCGAGTACGGCGGTGAGGAAATACTCGTCACCGAGGAAGCCACCGTCCGCAAGTACCGGTAGCCGGTCCCCCGGATCGGACCCCGGGACCCCGGGACCGTCCCATGAGTTACGCCCTCCTGTTCCCTGGCCAGGCCTCGCAGTTCGTCGGCATGGGACGCGATCTGGTCGAACGCTGGCCGGCCGCCGCCCGGGTCTACGACCTGGCTGAAAACGCATCCGGCCTGCCCCTGCGACGGCTGTGTTTCGAGGGACCCGAAGACGACCTGACCCACACCGCCAACCTGCAACCGGCGGTCGTGGCGACGAGCCTGGCGGTGTTGGCGGCCGGCTACGCCGAAGCCGGTCTCGCCATCGCAGATGGCTTCTCTCCGGCCCCCTTCCCAGCCTTGGCCGTCGCCGGGCACTCCGTCGGCGAATACACCGCCCTGGTCGCCGCCGGCGCACTATCGATCCCGGCCGCCATCGCGCTGGTCGCCGAACGCGGCCGCCTCATGGAAGCCGCCGCCGAAGAGAATCCCGGCACCATGCTCGCCCTCATCGGCGGGGACGACGAATCCGCCGAACAACTCTGCGCGGCCGTCCGCGAAACCATCCCCGGCAGCTACCTCCAGGTCGCCAACCAAAACTCCCCCGGCCAGACGGTCATCGCCGGCGATCTCCCCGGCATCGCGGCCGCCGGCGAAGCCGCCCGCGAGCACGGCTTCCGCCGCGCCCTCCCCATTGCCGTCTCCGGCGCCTTCCATTCCGCGGCCATGCGACCGGCCGCTGCCGGGCTCCGCGCCGCCCTCGAAGCCGTGGCGATATCCGCGCCTGCCGTCCCGGTGGTCGCTAACATTGACGCTGAGATGAAGAACGACCCCGAGGCCCTCCGCGAAGAACTGGCCGAACAGGTGGTTTCCCCGGTGCAATGGACCGCTTCCATCCGCTGGCTCGGGGAGGCCGGTGTCGCCACGTTCCTCGAAGTCGGCCCGGGCAACGTCCTGAGCCGCCTCAACGGCCGGATCCTCGACGACGTACGGTCCGAATCCATCAGCGAGGCCGGCGCGGTCCCGTCGCTCGCCGCGCACCTGACCGGAAGCGAAGCCCAATGAAGGCAGATCGGCGGGAAGACCGGTGAAAAACGAAAGCCCGAAGGGCCTCGTGACCGGCGCCTCCGGGGCCATCGGCGGCGCTATCGCCCGCGCCCTCGCCGCCGGCGGCGTGCGCCTGGTGCTCCACTACCACTCCAACGCCGCCGCCGCCGACGAACTCGCCGCCGAGATCAACGCATCCGGCGGCGAAGCCGTCACCGTCAGCGCCGACATCACCGACGCCGACCAGGCCGCCGGGCTGGTCAAAGACGCTGCCGCCCGCTGGGAAGGACTCGACATCCTGGTCAACAACGCCGGAATCACCCGCGACGGCCTGCTGGCGCGCATGCCCGACGCCGACTGGGACGCCGTGCTCGACACGAATTTGAAAAGTGTCTTCCTCTGCACCCGCGCCGTCCTGCGGCCGATGATGCGCGCTCGCCAGGGCCGCATAATCAACATTTCATCGGTCTCCGGCATCATGGGCAACGCCGGCCAGGCCAACTACTCGGCCGCCAAGGCCGGCCTGCTCGGCTTCACCCGCGCCGTCGCCCGCGAAGTCGCCCCGCGCGGCATCACTGTCAACGCCATCGCCCCCGGCTTCATCGAATCGCCGATGACCGACGCGCTCCCTGAAGCCACCATCGCGGCGGTCACGGAGGCCATTCCCCTGGGCCGAATGGGCCGACCCGACGAAATCGCCGCCTGGGTGGCCTTCCTGGCCTCCGACGCCGGGGCCTACGTCACCGGGCAGACAATCGTCGTCGACGGCGGGTTGGCGATGTAATCTGGGTGGTCATGTTTGAGCGAGTTCTCATAGCCAATCGCGGCGAAATCGCCGTCCGCATCATCCGCGCCTGCCAGGAATTGGGTGTCGAGACGGTGGCCGTCTACTCCACCGCCGACCGCGACGCCCTGCACGTCCGCCTGGCCGACCACTCGGTCTGCATCGGTCCCGGCCCCGCCCCGGACAGCTACCTGAACATCCCCAACGTCATCAGCGCCGCCGTTAACTCCGGCGCCGACGCCATCCATCCCGGCGCCGGCTTCCTGGCCGAAAACGCCTACTTCGCCGAGATTTGCGGCCGCTACGACCTGGCCTACATCGGCCCCTCGCCCGAGATACTGGCCATCGCCGGCGACAAGGGCGCCGCCGTCCAGGCCGCCCGCGACGCCGATGTCCCGGCGCTGCCCACCTCCACCAAACGGCTCGTCGACCTGCAGACCGCCAAGACCGAACTGCGCGCTCTCGGGCTCCCGGCCATGCTCAAGGCCACCGCCGGCGGCGGCGGACGCGGCATGCGCCGCATCCTCAACAACGGCG